>NZ_JAKSYA010000011.1:0-6125 GCF_022829485.1 Methylobacterium sp. J-059 | reverse complement strand
GGGTTCGGCGGTCCAATCGCCTTCGTACCCGTCCCGCGACACATCGCGGACCAGGCTGCCGACCACTTAGCCGTCGATGATGAGATCGAAGCTACCAGGGGCCAGGCGTGTAAGGGTGTAGGGCATTGGCAAATGCTGGATCAAAGCCGCAGCATGAACCCCAGCTGCCTTGGCGGCCGCGGTTGTTGCCTGGAGTGGAAAGGCTTCAGCTCTGCACCGCCTCGATATCGTCTTCATAGATCGAGTCCGGCTGGCAGGCGTGCGACTGCTTCTTCTCGTCGGTTTGGCCTTTGCGACCCCAGCAGTAGCCGGCTTGCGCCAGGCGGCCGCTCAGACGGTCGCGGAGACGGCATTGCTCTCGGGCGACGTCAGCATCTCCTGAGCCCTCACACGCTTGCGAGGCCTTACTTTCAGCCGTCAGCAACTCCGGGACGGTCGGCATCTGCTGCTGTGCGCTGGCACCTCCGGCCATAGCGACGAGAGCGAGGGCGGTAAGGGCTATGCGCATCCCGGCAGGATAGCAGCCGCAGGGTAGGTGTCGAGCTGAACGCCTTCATGAGCGGTCGCTCCTGGATGGAAGTCCTGAGCGGAGCGATCGCCGTGCTGGTGCCGGTGGCGGTCCTGCGGGACCTCGCAGCCTCGCGCGATCCTCCACCGGACGGATGACGTGTCCGGGCCTGCGCCCTAGGTACCTGCCCTCACAGAGACCGCTTAGCCCCGCCGGCATCCGCTGCGCGGGGCTTTTTCGTCATCCATTAACCAGCTCACGCTACGACCCGGCCATCGAAGGGGTTCCTCTGGCCCTGACATCACCTCAGCCCGCCCGGTTGCCGCCGTGGCGGGCTTTTTCGTGCCTGCCGCCTACCACGCAGCCTGCTAGGCCGGCACGCCAACGGGATGCCCCAGACGGTCCCGCCGAAAGGTCTGGTTGCCGTACCGGATCTAGGTGTCGCCGATCGCCTCGACACAGCGGGCCTTGATCAAAGGGCAGCCCTAGTAGTCGACGCGGACCACGCCGAGGGGCGGGTAAAGGCCGAACAGGCTGGTGGCCATCCAGCCGAGGGCGATGGTGTCCTCGCCGAACCAATCGAGGAAGTCGATCGCCGCCTCGCGTACCAGCGGGTTCGATGGCTGGCGCTTCGATGGCGCGATGCCGCCGGCCAAGGTGGCGTAATAGACGTCGTATCGGACCCTAGCAGCTACTTCGAAGACTCAAGCTTCGCGGGATATGAACTGTGTGTCGATCGCCTGAGTTGTCCCGCGGCAGAGGATCACTCAAGCGGCACGAACTTGTGCACCATTCTTAAACACTGAGATCAAGCGTTCCGGGTGACCGATCAGGTATCCCTGAACGGCATCGCAATCGAGCGCTCTTAGAAGGGCGAGCTGATTCGCATCCTCAACACCTTCAGCGATCGTCAGAATGTTCATGTCACGCCCCATCTGCGTGATCGCTTTGACGACCGCCATCGAATGCTTATCTTCCAAAGCTGCTGCAACGAAGCTGCGGTCGATCTTGATCCTGTCCAGCGGCAGGTCCCGCAGATGAGCAAGAGACGAGTACCCCGTCCCAAAGTCGTCCATCGCGATCTTGATGCCGAGTTCGCGCAGCGCCAACAAGGTGTGCGCAATTTGAGGCCCGTCCTCGACCAGTGCCGTCTCCGTCAGCTCGATCTCCAGTCTGCTCGCCGGCAGCCCACTTTTCGCCAGGGCGGAAGTGATATGAGCGAGCAGCATCGGCGAACGGAACTGCACGGCCGAGATGTTGACCGCGACATGCTGATCAGTTGGCCAAGCTACAGCCTGCCGGCAGGCCTCTTCCAACACCCAGCGCCCGATCGGCAGGATCAACCCTGTCTCTTCCGCCAACGGGATGAAGGTCGCCGGGGAGACGAGCCCCCGCGTTGGATGCGGCCAGCGAATAAGCGCTTCGAAGCCCAGGATGGTGTCGTCGGCGAGCGCCATGATGGGCTGGTACGCGAGATGGAACTGACCCTCGGACAGGGCGAACCGGATGTCGCTTTCGAGGAGATGCCGATCCGCGACGGCCTCGATCATCCCAGGGGTGTAGCGCGTCGCACGACCTCGACCTTGGCGTTTGGCCTCGTACAGCGCGATGTCCGTTCGCTGCATCAGATCTGTTGGGCTCGCCCGGTCCTCGGTGCTGCACACGCCGATGCTGCAGCCGATCACGATGGTCAGATCGTCGAACGCGTACGGCTTCTCGATCGCGATGACGATGCGCTCGGCCAAGCTCATAGCTACCTCGGCGTCCATACGAGCGATCAACGCCATTTCGTCACCGCCCAGGCGAGCGACGAAAGCGGTCTCCCCCGCCAGCTCGGACAGCCGTGATGCCACGCTGACAAGAAGGCGATCGCCGATCCCGTGACCGAAGGTGTCGTTGACGGCCTTGAACCGGTCGAGGTCGATCAGCAACAGCGTGGAGGGTTGCTCCTCGTCATGCGCTTGCGCCAGGCGTTCGAGCAGCGACCGACGGTTGGCCAAGCCTGTTAGCGGATCGTGATAGGCAAGCAGGGAGATCTCGCGCTGCGCCTGTTTTGCTTGCGTGATGTCGTCGAAGGTGAGCACCGCACCATCCTCGATGGGCTGGCAAGCGATGGACAGGATCCGGCCATCCTCGAAGCTGTGCTCGACGCGAGTCTCGTCGTCCCTGGCCATCCAGGCTCGGTGGTTTGCCAGCACCCTGGCGACGCGGTCTGCCTCCCAACCATTCGCCCGACCCACACACTCGAGGAAGGCTGCCAACCTCATTCCACTGGCCATGTCGCTTGGCGCGAGCTTGAGCATCGCGCAGAGGCGCTCATTGTAGAGCTCCACGATCTCGGAAGCAGATACCTTGAGGATCCCGTTCGACATCTTTTGCAGTGCCGTCGCGAGAACACGAGCGTGTTCAGTTTCTTGGGTATCAAAGCGCTTAGCTGCAGTTAGAGCGAGAAGCGTCCCGAACAGAAGGATGGCGGCGCCTGTCGCGGCAAGAACACTGAGTGCGACCTGTACGCCGGGAAGGAGCTGATCGACGCGCTCCCCGGTCAAGACCGTGCCCGCGATCGAGACGAAATGCGTCCCACAAACCGCGACGACGATCAGCGACGTGGTCACCAGCCGTGATCCAGTTCGCCCCGGACGCACGAGCGCGAGCGCCATGCAGGCAGCGCCGATCAAGCAGGCGAGGACGTTGAAGCCAAGCGACTGAACCTGGCCGCAGTTTTCCAGCGCGGCCATCCCGCTGATGTGCATAACGCCGATCCCCAGGCCTGACGCAGCTCCGGCAACAAGGCGCATCCATCCCCGTGGGCATATGATCGAAAGGGCGAATGGTAGGCCTACCGCGACGATTGCTGCAGCGGCGGAGACCATCGTCGTGTTAAAGTTGTAACTTAGGACGAGATCGGTCCGGTACCCTAGCATCGCCACAAAATGAGTCGTCCAGACACTAGTGCCCGCAACGACGGCCGTTCCAAGCAACCACCATCGCCGGGTGGTTGTGCTACCAACCTCTGCATAGTGGATGAGAGATACCAACAGCCACGCACTGAAGGTGCAAATAGTCGCTGCGGCGACAATAAAGCTGAGGGATTGGCTATCAACTAAGGATATGAGCAGAGATTGCATGCAATAATATTGCGTGCAAAGGGTTTCCTGCCTGTTGAAAATTATAGTAAATAAAATCTTTTCGCGCAGCTCCGCGATCACAAAAGCGTCTAAACCCCGCCTCGCATTGTTCCTACTGTTCGGTCCAGCATTCGTAGCCGGGTGATTAACCGCCCCGAAGGTCCCGATCCGCCCCTCCCCTCCGGCTCGGTCACACCCAGAGCTGGACGGGTGGCGACGTCCTGCCCTGCCGGCGAAACGAACCAACGTTTCGCCAATGATACGTTGGAACCGAGCGCGAACGTTCTACATCTGTCCTCTCCGATTTCGTCTGCTTTCTCTGCTATTTGAGGGAAGTCGTTGCGCTCATAACGGTCTGGTTGCAGGTTCGAGTCCTGCCGGGCCCACCACCATGTCCTCCCCCGTAGCCCCCCGCGCCTCCCCGCTTCGCAGGTTGCAGGGACCGTCATGGGGACGGATGCGCGCGGTCACACCCCGCCCGGACCGGGCCGGCGGGGCTGCCGGCGACGCGGGATCGGTGCTCGGGTTTGCCCAGGCTCGTATTTCGGACCGGGCCAGTTGCGCGGCTGCTGCATGGTCGCGGTCATGGGTAGCCGGAAGGCCGGATTCGGGAAGCTGGTGGGCGCAGGCGGCCGATAGCCGAGGGACGAATGCGGTCGGGTGGCGGTCATGCCTCGCGGTGCACCGAAACGCATGCCGACCTGATCCCGGGCCGCTACGAGGCGGGTTCGAAGATCGTCCTGCACGGCGCCGTGCGATGCCCTGGCGGGCACGGCGTGCCGACCGGCACCGGCGGCCGGTGCGCGTCTTCCGGCGGCATCGGAGCAGGAACGAGCGGACGCGAGAGCAACCGGGCAAGACTGGTTCGAGGGGCGGCTCGGCCTCAATCCGGACGGATCGACCGTCCGCGACGCGACGGCCACCCACACGGCGGTCGCCTGCCGCCGAGGCCGGGCTCCGCGCGGTGCGCGCTGCCGTCCCGCACGGGCATCACGAGACCGCCGCCACCCTTATCACCGGCGGTCCCACGGCCGTCGCCCTGCGTGATCGGGCCGGGGACGGGGCTTGGTTTCGCTCCGACGGCACCGACAGGCTGGTCCCAAAGCTGGAGCGGCGCGACACCGTCATCCTCGACGACCTGAACCTCCACAAGGTCGCCGGTGTCCGCGGGGGCTCGCGGCGGCCGGCGCACGGAGCCGCCAGCGACCGCTCGACCGCCCCGACGTCGACCCGATCGATCCATCGACAAGCGCAGGATGAGGAGGCTTTTGCCAAGCTGAAGGCCTGCCTGCGCGCCGCCGCTCCCCGCGCCATCCCGGATCTCCAGCGCGCGATCCGGAAAATCTTCGCCGACTTCACGATGCAAGCGTATCGATGCGACCTCGCCGCCGGATACCGCCACGACGGCGCGACAGGAACGGAAAACGGCTCGCGCGCGCTGGAGCCAAGAAGGCTAAGTACCGATTTGAAATTGATTTCTCGTTCGGATCCGCTGCTACTGGTCGAGAAGCCGTGGAGCGCACGATGCCGTATCTAAGACAGAAGGCTTACGCACTCATATCAGAAGCTTTGGAAGAGATCGTTCCCCTTCCATCGCGCAAAATCCGCTTGGAACATAAGATTCATTTCGTCGATGTCGGTGCATCGAAGGGCATCCAGCCGAAATGGTTGCGACAGCAAGACAATATCATACCGGTGCTGTTCGAGCCGAATCCCGAAGAGGCGCGTCGCCTGCGCGATCAGCTCTCCGCCTTCGAAAAGTCCTTCGTGATCGAGACCGGCCTGGCCGACCGGAATGGTCCGCAGCAGCTCCATATCGGCGAGCATTATGGCTGCACGTCGATACTCGAGGCGAACTCGGCATTCCTCAGCGATTATCAGATCGCGGCCAGCTATCACGTCAAAGATACGGTCGAGATCGAATGTGCCCGCTACGATGGCCTCGTCGATGCCGGCAAGGCGCCCGTTCCGGACGTCATCAAGATCGACGTCGAAGGCTACGAGAGCCATGTTCTCGAAGGGTTCGGGTCGCTGCTTCACAACGTCATCGGCATCGAGACGGAGGTATTCTTCTATCCCGTTTACAAACGGCAAGCGTTGTTTCACGACTTGATCGCCCAGCTCGAACCTTTCGGGTTGCGATTGAAGCGCATCGAAGAGGTTCCGGCTTTCGATGGAGACCTGGTGTGCGCCAACGCCTACTTCATGAAGGATCGGGTTGCCTATGCGAGGCTGAGCACGGAGCGGCGTGCGAAGTACGATTTGGCCGCTCACGTGTTTCAGATAACGGAGCGCCCTCTCGCTCGATGCTGATGTCGAAGGCGTCGCGAGCGCTCGGTCAAGCGGCTGGGGCGAGGCCGAGGCGCTCGCCGGCGTAGCGGCCCTCCCGGATCGGGCGCCACCAGGCCGCGTTGTCGAGGTACCAGCGCACGGTCTCCTCCAGCGCCTGCTCGAAGGTCTTGGACGGCGCCCAGCCGATCTCGGCCTCG
>NZ_JAKSYA010000009.1:0-4337 GCF_022829485.1 Methylobacterium sp. J-059 | reverse complement strand
CCAAAGGGGCGCCTCGGTGCTCTGTAGTGCCTCGTCAATGCCGTACCGATGCAAGGCGGAGAGGCCTGAAGGAACATCGTTTATGAGTGTGACCCCGAAATCTGGGCGATTGGGGTCGAGCCAGACAACCACGGCATCTTCGAACGGCTTTGACATCAGGATCACATCCTCAGTGGCTAAAACCGATTTCTCAATACATAAATTCAGCCTAAGGTTGCGATTGCTAGTGGGGTGTGTAGTTTCTCGGTTAAGCTTTAGTAACTAACAACTGTGGCATTCCTGGCGAAGCTGCGCGTTTGAGCCGATAGGCATCATCCGCATGACATGGTGGTGCCGCACCCACCCGTAAGTGCGATCTCGGGCTCAATTGCACGAACATTCTTACGGTTAGACACGCTGCTTTCCGCGCCCACCCCCCCCGCGGACGTCATCTTCGGCGGCCGGAATGCCTATCAGGACCTGTAAGGGGGGGGCGTTCGTACCATGCGGATCTTCCCCGATACGAGCTCGCGGCCAATGCAAACCGCATACGTCCAATGAGCCCATAAATTCTCGTTCTGCCGATCGACTCATTGTTGTCCGATGCGACACCACTCCATGCGGCGCCACATGATGCACCGTGGCGGCGGCCGAACCATCGAAATGAAGAAGGGGCTCTGAATTTGGCCTGTCTCCTGAGAGGTGGTTCTCCCTAAGATTTGGCTTCGAGCCAGGTGGAGGATGTTGTCATGGAACGGAAGAAGCATACGGTTGAAGAGATTTTCGCCAAACTGCGACAAGTTGATGTTCTGGTCTCCCAAGGTCGCAAGGTTGCCGAAGCAATCCGCTCCATTGAGGTGACTGAGGTCACGTATTACCGCTGGCGCTCCGAATTTTGCAGCCTGAAGAGTGACCAGGTCAAGCGGCTGAAGTCCCTGGAGACGGAGAAACAACGGCTTCGTTGGGCGATCTCGGATCTGACCTTAGAGAAGCTCATCTTGAAGGAGGCAGCTTCGGGAAACTCCTTCTCTATGCGGAGTTCATCGGTCAACTCTCTTTCGTGCGCATCCTGGTTCGGCGCGTGAACGGTCTTGTGGAGTTCTTGTTTCTCTCCGAGGTCGGCGTAGGCCGCCTCATGATGGGATCAGAGGGGGTGGGCGGAGCCATCTAAGCCGCGCGCTCGGCAGATCCGACGCTAGAGTTTCCTCGGTCTCACCCGCTCCCGTCGTCCCCACAGGGACCTCCTCCACGCCGGAGGAGCTCGGTGTTGTGTTATGCTGGTGTGCGGGCCTCAGGCCGCCGTGACGGTCGCGGCCGACCAGCGGAAGTCCGTCTCGTCGCGCCACATGCGGTGCAGCACGATTGCCAGCTTGCGGGCGACGGCCACGAGCGCCTTCTGCATGCCCCGGCGCTTGGCCACCGCCAGTCCCGGACCTTCAGCGAGGACCACCGGCCGCGCGGGCTGGTCAGCAGCACGAGCGCGGCCTCATACAGCGCGGCACGCATCATCGTGTCCCCGCACTTCGAGATCGAGAAAGCCCAGAGACTGGTGAAGGCGTAGCGCGGCGGTCGTCCTACCAGGGCTTCCTATCTCCTGATGATGACCGATCGAGCATCGTCATTATCGACGCCCCCAACGATGGGGATGCGCTCGCCCTTATGAGTTGGATCGCTGAGGGTTGCGCGTTCGAGCTTTGGAACGGCCGCGTATGGATCGGCTAGTACCCCCTACGATAGCTCCCCGACCTCCGACGGACCGCCCCTCGGCCCGCTGCACCTGCAAAGGACTCCGGGTGCCGCCGCAGGCAGTCGGGATGTCCCAGCCGAACCAGTACGGCCGGACCTGCCGTGCCGCGATCGGCGTTGAGCGCACTAGCTTGCCCTTGCGGACCTGACCGGCGCACGGTGCCGGTATGTGCAACCTCTACAGCCTCGACACGGGCCAGGACGCGATCCGCATGGCATTCGAGATCGACTGCGACGAGATCGGCAACCTGCCGCCGTTGCCGGCGATCTTCCCCGACCAGATGGCGCCGATCGTGCGCCTCGCCGATGGCAAGCGCGAGCTGGCGATGATGCGCTAGGGCTTTCCCTTGCCGGTGAGCAAGGGGCCGCAGCACCCGGGCACGAACGTGCGGAACGTAAGGTCGCCCTATTGGCGGTCCTGGCTCAAGCCGAAGCAGCGCTGCCTAGTGCCGATGTCGTCGTTCAACGAGTATGCCGACACGAAGCCCAGCAAGACCCCCGTGTGGTTCGCGCTTGATGAAGACCGGCCGTTGTTCGCCTTCGCCGGGATCTGGCGACCCTGGACAGGCGTGCGCGGTCCGAAGCGCGACGAGCCGGTGGAGGAGGAGCACCGCCTCTATGCCCTCCTCACGACGAAGGTCAACGGCATCGTCGGGCCGGTGCATCCGAAGGCGATGCCGGTGCTGCTGACCACGCCGGAGGAATGGCGCACCTGGCTGGGGGCGCCAGTCGAGGAGGCGTTGTCTCTACAACGGCCCTTGCCGGATAGAAAGATGATGGAAGTGGAGCGCGGCAAGCGCACCGATACCGCTCAAAGCCGCGCTTAGAGCAGCTACTTCTTTGTAGCCAGCTAGGCGATCAGATCGTCAATTTTTTTGCGTCCGGGTAGCCCCCAAAAATCATCTTCGTGCCGGGGACTTTGGCCTTGGGGTTTTCAGCCATTCGTGCAGATTAGCTTCGTCCCAACTGATAGCAGATGATTTCATAGCAGCCGAATAGCTATATCATTCCTCAGAGGCTGACTTGCGTCCGAATACACCTGTCAGTTTCGAACCGAAACCCTTCTTTCCAAACGCATGACAGGCTTTGCAGGGAGTAAAGGCTTTCTCTCCTGCTACGATATCACCCTCAGCATGAACGACCATCGGAAGAAGAATAGTTGCTAGGGCATCGACGATAAAATGGCGCATGAAACTTACTCGTAAAATGCTGTTAACGTCTTCGTATCAGCTAAGGAAAAAGCGCACATGACAACCAACCTGCGACGTTATGTAGGCCTTCAGTGGTGCAAATAGAGTTTCAGGGCGTATCGACTGCACCAACCATCCACACCGTCGCGCCAAGCCGGCTCCGATCGAGCCCCTTCGCGACATAGCGCTCATCTGCTCGGGCAACCTGCACAGCTGCCGAAGCACGCCCCACGAAGCTCAGATTGCCCTGCACAGCCTGTTCGAGCTGCATCCGCACCGCGCCATCCGCCACGACAGCAAGGCCGCCCACGGTCCTAACCCAAGGACGCTGCGGGAGATGATCGAGGGGAAAGTGAGCATGAGAGGCACCTGAAGGATGCCGTACGGTGCCCGAATGGGTCTGCGAAGGCTGCTACGCCTGCGCCATAGCCGGCACAAAAAGCGAACAGGCCTGCCAGATGGTGAGCCTGCTCGTTGACTTCAGTAGGCGCGAGGCCTTGCGTGGCGCCGGCGACGTCGTCCGGGGCGAGATCGCTCTGCTTCGCCACGAGATGGCCGCCAACCTGCGAAGCCTAATCATCGGCCTCGCGGCGATGGCCGGCGCGGCGGTGTTCGTAGTCGTCGGCTTCCTGGTCTTGGTCGACGCCTTGGTGAAGTCGCTCGCCAACGTCGTCAGCTAGGAGGCAATTGCCGCCATGAGACCGTTCTCGCTCAACGGGCTCATGCCGACCCGGACGAGCCGACAGCTCCGGCAGGACGCCACCGTCATCAAGGAGCACGTAGACGCATGATTAGCGACGCCAATACGCTGGAGCGCGACATGGAATCCAGCCGCGGCCGCCTGGACCGAACCCTGGAGCGCCTAACCCCGATAGGCGTCATCGAGGAGGTGCTCGGCACCGTCCGCCGCGACGCGGCCGGAGCTGGCCTCTACGACGGCGCCCTGGAGGCGGTCCGCCGCAACCCAGTTACAGTCCTCATGATGTGCCTCGGCGCGGTGACGCTGACTGGCATACGCTCACAAGCAGACTTTCCCGTAGTCTACCGCAGGTAGTGAACGAAAGCGAAGTCGACATTCGCTTCCACTTGTTGCCCCTTTGAAGGGGACCGGTGGAAATCTGCCCTTCTCTGACATTATGAACGCCAAGCTGACCGAGTTCAGGCCCTCGGGACCTGGAATGGCCCGCCACTTGGCCCTGTGCTGATGCCGCCAGAGGATGTCTGAGAGTATGCGCGTGAGATGCTGTGGGGTGTCCTGGCCTTGAACCGTCAGGCCTCGACTAAGAGCGCCTAACAGAACGGCACCCTGAGCGTTGATGTGCGTTGGTGTTTCATGGCCCGCGCACTTCTTCCCGACGATCTCTGGGACGAGATCGCCCCGCTGCTTCCGCCTCCCCGACCCCGTCCGAAAGGCGGTCGACG
>NZ_JAKSYA010000005.1:0-8008 GCF_022829485.1 Methylobacterium sp. J-059 | reverse complement strand
CACCCATGCCTGGTTCAACCGTTTCCGACGCCTGCCCGTACGCTACGAGCGCCGCGCCGACATCTACGAGGCCTTCACCAACCTCGCCGCCAGTCTCATCACCCTCAACCAAATCAGGCGGTTCTGTTAGGCGCTCTAAGGTGTGATGCTGGCCCTGGATCTCGGCCAAGCTGTAACCCATGGCGTCGAGAAAGTTGGGATTAGCGGCCAGGATGATCCCGTCCAGCCGGAACTCGATGATCGCTTGGGACAAGCCGACCGCCTCCAGGGTTGCTCTAGCGTTGTTATTGCCTATTGCGAACACGGCTCGGCCTATCAATTGATAAGATCGAAGGCAATTGATCATAAATTGGTTAAAGGCAGTTAAACAGCCCCCAATCGACAATCACTTGTCCGAGATCGGGGACGATTTGTGAAATAGAAGACAGTCAGCGCCAACGCTCAGGATTGCATAACCGCAGGTTGTATTTGCCTGCAGCTTTATGCCGATCCGCCCTTCGGATGGTCCGATTGACCGGGCTCGCTACTTCTTCGACATTCACGACGGCGCCCATCAGCGCGACGACGCGGGCACCGAATGTGCCGATCAGCAAGGCGCTGCGCTTGAAGCCAAGCGCTTGCTTTCTGCCATTGCCGTTGACGAGGTCCCCAAGGATGCCGAGCGGCAGACGATCACGGTCGTCGTAACGGACGAGGAGGGGCACGCCGTCTACTCGGCCGCCCTCACCTTCGTCGGGACATGGTTGCTTCGGTAGGCCCTTGGCCGTCACCTGCGCCACCCGTCAAGAAGCGCACCGCGTGCTGGCTCATCCAGATCACCTTACAGGGAAAGGGGGCAACCGTCTGCCTTTGCACCCAGGTGCATGCCCCTAGGCCCCTTTCGGAGGCGGTAGCAGATACCGATTTAATACAATCTTTGGTTGTGATATGCCCTGGTGGCTCCTCCCCTAGAGCTTTGGATCTGACTTCGGCGCGCCCTTACCCGGCGCGCCTTTTTCGTTGATGGGCCTAGCGGGAACTTACTCAGAGCAATAATGTTTTGCTCTGCACCCAGATCGGCCAGGTAGCGCGGTCGATAAATTCGCTATTTTAGCAGCGGTAACTTGGCTCATGCCGAACAGAGCTTATAACGATACCGCCGCTCAATTAGCTATTAAACAAACCTATGCCCGTATTGGTCGGACTCAAGCTTCGATCAACGCTTCCCTCAGCGCAATGGCTACGTCTAGGGAGACAATCAGTTCTGCTCGCGCAATGCTTGATAAGATATCTGCGCGATCTCTCGGTGACAGCGCCCCTTCATCAGGAGCAGATCTTTTATCAACGATGGACGACGAAGCCATCAGCGAGATGGTTGGAGATTTTAGTACAGCATACCTAGAGGCTCGCGATACGAGAGACGAGACCGGGGCTGATGTTATTCAAAACGCGTTGAAAATTATTGCGCGCTACCTTGCTAAAGAGCTTGGCCCTAAGGAGGCCGGGGTGGTTATGAATTGATTTGGCATTTGGGTTACTTAAATTTATAAGGACTGAATGACGCACCCCAGAGGCGATCCCACCTTATTGCGTGAGAGCTTGGAGCGTATCGCACGTGCGCTGGATCAGCCCGTGTCCGCTCTTTACGATGCAGACGTTCAGACGGCCCATGAGGCTGAAACGCTCGCGCTTGTGAAAGCCTTTGAACGCATCCCCGATAGTCAAGCTCGCGCCCGGTGCATCACCTTCGTCACGACGGAAGCGGATCGCACCCTGAGCAATTGAACCTGCACCGGCTAGGTAAGCTTGCTACCAGATACGGAAATTTGCGCGGCAGCTCCATCGCCAGCCTCGTGCACGTCGGTCAACCCAACCTGTTCCAGGGTGGCGCACAACACGGCACGGATCAAAGGCACATCGTCCACGACGAGCACGGGCAGCGATCGTGGCGTTGTCACACCATCTCCTACAGCGACCTCGGTTCGGCCCCGCTCCGATCTGCTCACGGAACGGGGGAACCCCGGATCTCACCAGAGGGGCCGATACGCAATTTAGCCCGGACGTGGGATGCGGCTCCTCCGGTTAGAAGCACGTCACCATGGCGGGCGCCGCGGTGTGCCGGAACGGGTCGCTGAGCGGCCTCAAGCCGTCTCGGCAACCTTCTTCCGGCCGCGAGCCTTCGGAACTGCCTCAGGGGCATTTACGGGCGTCTCTACAGCCTTGGGCTTCCGGCCGCGGGTCTTTGGCGCTTCGGAGACCGTCTCGCCGGCGGCGGCGGCCTTGGGAGACGCCTTGCGCCGCTGCTGACCAAGGCCGAGGGAGCGGGCTAGTTCTGACCGCTGGGCGGAGTAGGTGGCCGAGGTCGAAGGGTAGTCCGCTGGGAGGCCGTAGCGCGCCCGGTAGCCCTCAATCGTCAGGCCGTGCCCGGTCAGGTGCCGCTTCAGGGTCTTATACTTCTTCCCGTCGATGAAGGAGATGAGCGCGTCCGGAGTGACGGACTTCTTCACTTGCGCGGGCGTCGGCTTCTCCGGGCCTACGGGCTCGGTGGAGGTTCCGTTGGCAAGACCCGCCAAGGACGCGTGTACGGAAGCGATCACGTTCGGCAGCTCGGATACCGGCACGTTGTTGTTCGACACGTATGCCGCGACGAGGTCGGCAGCGAGTTCCATGAAGTTGGTAGATTGAGCTTCGGGTTGTTCGTCCACGGTCGTTCCTTCCATGAAGAGGATCTCTCGCTCTACCGCCTAGCGCCGGTGGTCAAGCCGCATTTACGAACAACACACTGCCGAGCGCTGCAACACGCATAGGGATTGGTTACTGCGCCTCGATGTTGGTTTCAATGAAGGTAGAGACGCTTCGGACCGCTTGATCGGCCGCGCTCACCCTCACGGGACGCCCCGGCTCACCTCCTCACCAAGTCCAGTCTTCCAAGCATGCGCCTAGCTCAAAGCAGGATCGCACGGACGTGTGTGTGACATACCTTGATTTGGCATGAATGGTGATAGATCTCACGCCGGTAGCGTACTCACAGGACAACCTCAGTGATAAAAGAAAACCAGGGACAGAGCCCCGAAACGCTCGCGCTGGCCAGCGAAATCGTTGCAGCCTACGTTGCGAACAACTCCATCCCGGTCCCTGAGCTTCCGAAGCTGATTGGAAGCGTGCATGCGGCTCTGTTGGGCCTCTACAACGGCTCAGGTTCCGTAGGCACGGACTCCCCGGCCGAAGAGGTCGAGAAGCCAACCTCCGCCCAAATCAAAAAGTCGATTACACCAGACGCGCTTACGAGCTTCGTTGATGGCAAGCGGTACAAGACCCTGAAGCGCCATCTCAGCAAACACGGTCTCGACCCGCATTCCTACCGAGCGAAGTTTGGTCTCCCGGCAGACTACCCGATGGTGTCGCCCTCGTACTCTGAGGCGCGCTCTGCTCTCGCGAAGAACATTGGGCTCGGCCGGCCTGGGCGGGCGGTCGCCTAAGGATCTACAGAAGCCCGCCGCGATCAGCGGCGGGTTGGGTGCACGGTGCCTGCTGTCGCCCGCCTCTGGCCGCCGGCTGTCGACATGACGAGGCTGGGATTGCCGCTGCCCCCGCGTACCGGGACACAGCGCACCTTCACAAGATCCTGATGAAGATCGCGGGGAAGCTTGCCGCTGTCGGGGTGCGGGTCGGCCGCCGCGAGGGCTGCTTCCGCATCGTGGAGGCGAAGCCGGCCACACGCTCCCGTGATACGGGTGACACGGTTCAGTAACCAGATCGCCACACGCCCATCATCATGCAGCGGTAGACACCTCCGCTCCTGCGATGAACCGGAGCATGTGCATGGTACTCGCCGACCTCGACAAGCGTGCCGAGCTGACCGTCTGGCCGTCCAGCGGGCCGGCTCATACTGCACGCGGGCAGGCGTTCTCCACACTGCGCGAAGCCCTCGTAGCTGCGGCCGAAACCATCCAGGCCAACGACGCACAGCCTTGGATCATCACCGAGGACGGCGACATCCTCTCGCCACGTTGGATCCGGGCAAACACCGATCCGCACCGGCTACAGTAAGATGGCAAAAGACAGGCCGTAGGCCGATGCCGACAGTTCCTGCTCCCCGCGTCACCGACCTTCACGCGATCACCCGGCCTGAGGATTCATGGGCGCGGTACAGGGAACTGTCCCGTACCGGCCTGTCATCGCATGCTCTCTGTGCTGGGCGGCCTGTCTGCATTCGCGACCGCCGCGGCGCGCGAGTGTCGAGAGACGTGCGCTGAAACAGGCATTACCCAATCCGCAGCATCGGTCCTAATCGTCGTCTTGCTTCAGGCCGCTAAGCGTCGCGATCTGCGCAGGCCATGGCCAACTCAGCCTGCACCTCCTCAAGCTGGGCATGCATCTCGCCGGCATCGACCGCCGTCTCGATCAGGAGTTCCTGCGCCTCGGCGCGGGCTGCGCGCAATTCCGCTTTCTGTGTCGCGAGCGCCAGGACCAGAGCCGTCGTGTCGTCGCTCATCTCGACCTCATCGTCACCGCGTTCGCCATGTCGAACACCTGTCTGCGGCTACCGCATGGCTCGGCCGGCTCTACCTGGCTCTGCGTGTTCTCGGAACGCTGCGTAACAGGCTCGCGGAGAGCGGCGCGGATACCGAGGACCGGAGCGCGTAGCTCACGGTCGGCTGACGCCCAGACGCCTCGGGTGTCGTCCACAAGGACGGCTGCTTTCGGGGATCGCTGGCGGAGTGTCCGCTTCAGGGCGAAGCGTCAGGGTCTGCTCTCCACCCTTCACAGACCCTCAGAAGGCCCGCTTGCAGGCGCCTTGATGCAGACCTAGGGCCTGTCGTCGTCTGAACGGATTGGCTTGGCTAGCGTTTTCGTTTCTCTGATGCAGGAGGGACGATGCTGAGCGACGCCCAGTGGTCTGAACTGGAGCCTTTGGTCGAGGCCTGCCGGCCCAAGGCCAAGACGCCCCCACAGGATCTCAGGCGCACACTCTCAGCCATCCTCTGGCGGCATCAGAACGGGGCCAAGTGGCGGGCCATTCCAGAGGATCTGGGGCCGTGGTGACGCGCCGCGCAGATCTTCATCCGCTGGTCGCGTGCTGGCGTCTGGGAGCGGCTGCTCGGCCTCGTGCAAGAGCAGGGCGTCCAGCTTGGTATGGTGTTCCTCGATGGCACCAACGTGCGGGCGCACCAAAAGGCGGCAGGGGCTGCCAAAAGGGGGGATTTGGGGCCGAGCGAGACGCTTGTGAAGCGCTTGGCCGCTCACGTGGCGGCGATAGTTCCAAGGCTTGCGTGATCGCCGACGGGCAGGGTCGCGCCATCGCCTTCCGGCTGGCACCCGGTCAGGCTCATGAACTGCCTCACGCCGTCCCCCTGCTCGACCAACTGACGGGCGTGCCCAAGTGGGTCGTCGGGGACCGCGGCTACACCAGTCACGCCTTTCGCCAGCACATCTGGAACATGGGCGCGCGACCGGCGATCCCACCCCAGCGCCACGAGGCGCCCGTGGCGTGCCCAGACTGGATCTACAACAACCGCAGTCAGGTCGAGCGCCTCTGGGCTAGGCTCAAGGAGTGGCGTGCCATCGCCACCCGCTACGAGAAAACCGCCGCCAGCTTCATGGGCGTCCTCTCCCTCGCTGCAGCTCTCGATTGGCTCAAGCGATGACACGCCCTAGTCGACGAGCCGGCCATACTGGCGCGTCGTCAAGTGCTCGCCCGGTCGGCTGCGGCTCGGGAACAGCCAGTCGCTGGACCGCAGCTCCCGCAGCTTCAGTCAAGCCGCACCCTCGCCTGTTTGCGAACTCAATTCATTGAGGGTCATTCAGCGCGCTCGAACGTTGGCGCTCCAAATGGAGATACGCCGATGATCGACGAAACGCGTCACACACAGATGCGGCAGATCGTGGCCGGCTTGTCCGAAGGCGTGATCCTGATTGAGCCGGATCAAACGATTATCTACGCGAACGCTGCCGCCGTAGCGATGCATGGGGTCACAGACGCCAGCGACCTCGGAGCAACCGTCTCCGAGTACCGCTCGAATTTCACGCTGCACTACCGCAACCACCGGGAGATCGGTCCGCTGCAGCACCCCCTCGACCGGGTGCTCGCCGGCGAGGTGTTCCGGGACGTCGTGGTGGAGTTGGTGCCGACCCGGGATCCATTACACAGGTGGATGCACCGCATTCGTAGCTTGGTGACCACCGATGTGGATGGCGCGCCGACGGGTCTTGCCCTGGTGATGCAGGATGTGAGCGAGCGCTATCAAGCTGAGGCCCGATTCGAGCGCATGTTCAACGCCAACCCGGCCCCGGCGATCATCTGCCGGATCGCCGACCTGCGCTTCGTGCGGGTCAACCACGGCTTCCTCGACTTGACCGGCTACCATCGTGACGACGTGCTTGGGCGGACCTTCTGCGAGATCGATCTTCTGCGCGAGGCCGAGCGGCGCGAGATGGCGATCCATCGCCTGCACGCGGGTCACACCATTCCGCAGATGGAAGCGCAACTCGCCACCCCTTGCGGGAATGGGCGCTATGTCATCGTGGCCGGGCACGCCATCGAGATGCCGGGGCCGGGCGGCATCGAGCCATGCATGCTGTTCACCTTCGCCGACCTGGAGGATCGCCGGAAGGCCGAGATGTCATTGCGCCATAGCGAGGAGCGCTTTGCCAAGGCGTTCGACCTCTCACCAGTGCCGAGCGCGCTGATGAGTGCGGACGGTTTGGAGATCACCAGCGTCAACCAGGCCTTCGTCACCACGTTCGGGCATGCCCCCGAGGCCGCGGATGGCCAAGCGCTCACGGACCTCGCGCTCTGGGGCGATCGCGCCGAGCAGCGCAAGTTCTCGCGCGATCTCAAGCGACTCGGCAGCGTCCGAGGTTTCGAGGCCGTGTTGCAGGATGCGGAAGGCGCCGAGATCGACTGCCTCATCTCGGCCGAGCGGGTGATCATCAACAACGAGGCCTGCGTACTGTGTGTCCTGCAGGACATCACCGCCCGCAAGCGCTCGGAACGCGAACTGATCACCGCGATCGAGGCGGTGATGGCCGACGCGTCGTGGTTCAGCCATGGGGTGATCGACAAGCTGGCGACCCTACGCAACCCGACCCGTTCCGGCCGGCCGTCGGCCGGGATCGAGAACCTGACGATCCGGGAGCGGGACATGCTCACGCGGATCTGTCAGGGGGCCACCGACCAGGAGATCGGGGCCGAGCTGAAGCTGTCGCCGAACACGGTGCGCAATCACGTCTCAGCGCTCTATCGCAAGCTCGGGGTCAACCGCCGCAGCGCCGTTGTGGTGTGGGCGCAGGAGCGTGGGATCGGCCCGAACACCCGGCACCTACGCTGAGGCGGGGGAAAACCGTGACGGAACTACCAAGTCGGCTTGGTGCAAATGTACTTTATGTAAATCGGCGGAACTTCGAGTAGAATACCTTATTACGCAGTGGTAGCTCTGCTCATGCGGGCATCTCGGAAGATCATCCCCCTGGGTTGATATGAGGAGATCCGCGTGGCCGGGCGTCGGAAGGTGCTCTCTCCCGACCACACCCGGGCACTGATCAAGGAAGCCATCGGCATCATCGAGGGCGACCACGCGATACAGGTGGAAGCCGCGGCGGAGATCGTCGCCATCGAAGCTGCTTACAACGCGTCGAACCCCAAGCCGAGACCGAAGCGCACGAACCGCAGGTGATGCCGGGTCGTGAGCGAACACGAGGGTCGCAACCACGGCGTCCGCTTGCCGTCGGCGAGCCCGCAGCCGCAACCCCCCCGACCAACCCCTTAGGAAGTGGAACTGGACCATGTCGCTCCTCGCCTGGATCTTGCTCGGCCTGATCGCTGGCTTCATCGGCAGCAAGATCGTCAACAACACCGGCCAGGGGCTCGTCGTCGACATCCTGCTCGGCATCGTCGGCGCCGTCGTCGGCGGCTTCCTGTTCAACCAGTTCGGCCAGCCCGGGGTGTCCGGGGTGAACCTTTACAGCCTGCTCGTCGCCATCGTCGGCGCCGTGGTGGTGCTGTGGCTCTACCACGCCTTGGTCGGCC
>NZ_JAKSYA010000189.1:0-44378 GCF_022829485.1 Methylobacterium sp. J-059 | reverse complement strand
CGCCACGGCGCTGCGCAGGTCGGCCGCTAGCGCAGGAGCCCGGCGAGCTACCTGGCGCCGGCTCCGCAAGGGGTGCGCCCGCCCCGGGGGCGTACTGCCGCCCCGGCCGACCTAACCGGCACCGCCTCCCCCTTCTTCTCGACCGCCTGCCTGCACGAGCCCTTTGGAGCCCGAACGATGTCGCACGTCCATTTCCCCGAGTTCAGCCAGTCCGCTCGCACCGTCGTCCTCGAGGCGGAGAGCATCCCCTTCCATGCGGATCCCATCCTCGCGGCGATCGACCGCCATAGCGAGGCGTGGAGCGTGTTTCAGGTCGCCCCCAACGGCGAGACCGCGATGCGCGCCGAGGACGATGCGGACGCTGCTCTGATGGCGCTGCTCGGCACGCCCTGCGCCACCCGCGCCGGTATGCTCTGCCTCGTCCGTCATCTGCGCTGGTTCGCTGCCGAGGAAGCGTCGAACGCTACCAGCCACGGCGACGCCTGGGCCATCGCACAGGCCCGTGAAAGCGACCTGTCCCGCTGCCTGGGCGTGGAGCCGGTCCAGCGCCTGCCCCTGGCTCTGCCGTCCGGACGGCTGATCGGGCCGACGATCGACCTCCGCCCGGCGCCGACGCCCGCGCGTCTCGCGCGCACCTTGGCCGTGGGTGCCGAGTTGCTGGCCGCCGTGGCGATCATTGGCGGCGGCGCTGTCCTCACAGGCCTCGCTTCGCTGCTCTGAGTAACCCGCCGATCGCAACCCATTCGGTCTATCGAGCTATCAAGTTAAGGAGACCACTTCCATGCGTGCAATCAAGCTACTGCAACGTGATCCTGCGAAGCCGACCCTGCGCGAACGGTTCGCGTTGATGAAGGCCAAGGCTGCGGGCCTCACGGCCGAGACAAGCCAGGGCCGCCGCGCGATGCTGGCCGGGTCCGTGGCCGCTGCGCTGCCGTTGCCGGCGCTCGCCGCTACCGTCCAGGTCGGCGACCGCGAGGCCGCATTCCTGGCGCTCGCCCCAAAACTCCTGCCGCTGATCCGCCGCGTCGGCCCCGCGCAGGCCGAGGCCCATCGCCTCTACAGCGCCGGGGATGCTGCGGCCGGGGATTATCCGGGCTGGACCCGTGAGGACACCAGTGCGGTCGATGCTTGGAGTGAGAAGGCCAAGGCAACACGGGACGCCAACGGATATTCGGAGGCGTGGACCTCGGCGAACCATCTCTGCATCGCCCTCGCGCGTCTGGCCGACCCCTACATCAACGAGCCGATGCAGACCCTTCCGGGTATCATGCTCAAGGCCGCGCTCAGCATGTGAGCCGCAGGCCGAGGCGGAGGCACAGCCCAGCACGGTAGACGAGCTTTGTGCGGTTGCGGAGCGCGAGCGCGAGGCCGCAGAAGCGGACGCCCTGAACGACGTGAGCCTAACGAGCGCAGTGTCCTCGGATCTGCGGGCCGCCATCGTGCGGCACGGCGAAGTCATGCAGGCGACGCAGCTTCGATACAACGAGACCGACGAGGAGTTCGACCGCGACGCCGCTGCACAGATCGAGGCCGAGTATGCCGTTGCTCACGCACCTGTTCGGACGCTGGCTGACCTCCGCGCCAAGCTGACGTACCTTGTGCCGATCATCATAGGCGACTTGGCCGATCATACGCACGGTGGGCACCTAACTGCGTTTCAGGAGGATGCGGACCGGCTGTGCCGTCAGGGACTGCCTGCGGGAGGCGGTGCCGCCGATCCCATCCTCGCGGCGATCCATGAGCACAGCGAGGCGCGAGCGGCTTTCACGGCATCCTGCAACCTAGCTGACGAGGTGTGGCGGAAGGAACATGGGCTGGACACGTCCGACGTTGCGATGGTGCCCGCGCGTGCGACGTGGGAAGCCGCTGGCGCCGCAGACACGAAGGCATGGAACGCGGTCTTTCAGACGCCTCCGACGACGCCCGCGGGCCTTGTTGCAGTGATGCAGCACGCCCAGCGCTGGGCGTCAGAGATGGACGGCGTGCATGGCGCTACGGCTCTCGGCGACATCCTCGGGGCCATCGCCGCGAACGCCGAGCGGCTGACGCTATCTCCGCTGGCCGACGAGCCCACCGAGACCGACGAGGAGGCGCAGATCCGGCTGGCGGCAACGCCTTTCACACCCTCTGACCTTCACGGCCCTTGTCCGGTGCCGTCCAACGCGGATTGGATCAGGGATGCGACCGTGACGCTGCCGTGGCTTCGGCATGGGTTCGTGATGGTCTGCTCAAGCCGGGAGCAACTGGCGGACTTCCTGCGCGATCAGCCCGAGAACGAGTTTCACGACCTGATCGCCGGTCTCGGTGTCGCACAACGCAACCTCGCACAGATGGCTCGCCTCGCCGGTGAAGCCCTGGAGCGGGTCACGATTGGAATGGCGATCCTGGCCGAGGAAGAACGACTGTCTGACAAGGGTGGAAAGGTCTGACCATGAGCAACGTCCTCACGTTCACCCCCCGGCCCAAAGTAGCTGTTCCCGTCGAGCCGGAGCCGATGGCGGAGGCGGAGGTTCGCGCCCGTCTCGGCGAGGCCCTGAAAACCGCCCTCGATGCCGCAGACCAAATCATCGCCGTTCTGGACCGTATAGACGGGGACGCGGGCGCCGAGGACGCTGGCGAGGCGGAGCCGGCTCCCATCGTGGCCGAACGAGTCGGCGCGCAGGTTGTGTCCCTGCGCGGGCCTGCTGTGGATCTCCGGCCCTCCGCGCCGGAAATCGTTCTGCAGGACATGCCGGCCGATCCCGACGTGCTCCCGTTCGCCCCGCTCCCGTGGCGCGGCGCTGGCAACGTGGTCGCTGCGGCTGGCGTGGCGCTTCTCAGCATGGTCGGGGGTCGCTGATGCCGACCGCCCTCCCCATCTCGGCCGGGCCTCGGCTGACGCTGCAACAGTCTGCCCGCTTCGGCTGGCTGATGATGCGGGAACGCTACCTGATGCGGCGACTGCAGCGAGCGGCACGGCGACAGGATCGCGTCGGCGTGGATCGCGGCGGCGGACGCCTGCTGCACTTCACCCGGCGCTGGCTCGCCTGCCACGCTGAGATTGCCGCGCTGCTCGGCGAGCCGGAGCGCGAGGATGCCGCTGCGGTGCGAGCCACGTTGGCAGGGTGCATAAAGTAACCCTCATAACCTGTTGTGAAGTCTCTATAATCCTAACTTGCTATCAAGATTGCGAGCCCGCGACATTGCTCCTGGGCTCGCAATCGTTCGTTCAGGATTGCTCGCCATCCTGTGCGCTCGGGATCGGATTGACAGCGTAGCTTGCGGGCTAGATGCGTCGAACGCTCACGGTCTGGATTGCGAGGTATCCCGCGTGCAAGTCATTACGATCGCGGCCCGGAAGGGTGGCGTCGGCAAGACCACCCTTTCCATGCACCTCAGCGTTTTGGCTTCGACGCCGGGCGCACCGGCCCTGTTGCTGGATACGGACCCGCAGCGGTCCCTTGCGTGGTGGCACCGGCTCCGCGAGGCCGACGTTCCAAACCTGATCGAGGCCGATGCGCGCGAGCTGCCTGAATTGATCAAGGCGGCTCGGCGAGAAGGGGTCGGCCGGGTCATCATCGACACGCCCCCGCACGCCGAGGACTCAATACTAGGTGCAATGCGGGTTGCCGATCTCGTCGTTGTCCCCACGCGGCCCGGCCCCCTGGATCTCGCCGCGGTCGCAACCACGCTTGGATTAGCAGAGCGCGTCGGCAAGGTGCCGCTAGCCGTCATCAATCATGCGCCGCCGCGTACCGGCTCGGGCGAGCCATCAATCGTTGCCGAGGCGCGGGCCGCGCTGATCGGAATGGGCGCCATCGTTGCTGAAACCGTCGTCGCCAACCGCGTGAGCATGTCTCATGCGATCCTCACGGGTTCGACGGTCAATGAACATGAGCCCGGTGGGAAGGCTGCTGCCGAAGTCGAGGCGCTGTGGCGCGAGATCGACGCCCTACTGTCCACCCCTGCGAGGAAGTCACGATGAGCGCCGCAAAGCCCCGCCCGACCCTTGATAGCCTCGCCAGCCGGTTCGCTCGGAAGGATGCGCTGGCCGCAGGTCCGCAGGAGACACCGGAAGCTGCCGCTGCCGCCCCTGCATCGGCGGCGTCCCCGCGCGAGGCGGTGAAGGACAGCCGCGTGCAAATCCTGACGCGCGTGGATGCTGCGACCCGGAAGCGCCTCAAGATGATAGCGGTTGAACAGGACCGGACCATTCAGGACATCTGCGAGGAAGCCATCAGGGATTTCGTCGCTCGCCATAGCAAGTGAACGGGACCACGCGACCGCTCGCTATCCTGCTATCAAGTCCACACGATCCCTTGCCATCGGCGCATCCAAGCTGTAACTTTCGATAATAGTTCTTCTCGAAAGTATCGAAGGGGGCAGGTCGGAAGGCCCGCGAAGAAATGAAGCCCGAGCTATATCCGGCCGTAAGCCGCCAGGTTGGCGACACACGCGAGGCAGGCGCGGGGTATCTCCATAACGGGGACACCTTGCCCGCCGAAGCCGCCGCGATCGTCCAGGCGTATCAGCGGGCGAGCAAGGCCGACGCGACGGTGCGGGCCTACACGGCGGATGCCCGCGTGTTTCAGGACTGGTGCGCTCAGTACGGGTTCCGGTCCCTGCCGGCGACGCCTGAGGCCGTGGCGGGGTTCCTCGTCCATGAAGCCGAGGCGGGGCGGTCTACCTCGACCATCGGCCGGCGCTGCGCTGCAATCCGGTACGCGCACAAGCTCGCCAGCCAGCCGGACCCAACCGACGATGAGGGCGTGCGCGCCGCGTCCAAGGGCATTCGACGGCGGATCGGCACGGCTCCGGTCCAGAAGGCTGCCGCAACCGCCGACATCATGGCCGCGATCCTGATGCGGACCCCGGACACCATGACGGGCAAGCGCGACCGCGCTCTGCTGGCGCTCGGGTTCGCGGGCGCCTTTCGCCGGTCCGAACTGGTTGCGCTCGACGTGGCCGACCTCCGCGAGGACACCGAGGGCCTGCGCGTCATGGTCCGGCGGTCGAAGGTCGATCAGGAGGGGCAGGGGTTCGAGAAGGCGATACCGCATGGCCGCTTCATTCGGCCGGTTGCCTTGGTGCACGAATGGCTCGACGCGGCCGGCATCACGGAAGGGCCCCTGTTCCGGCCCGTGTCGCGATCAGGGAACGTGCGCCGCCGGGGTTCGGCGGAGGATGTGGGAACCGAACCCCCGGAGCCTCGCCTGACCACGCAGGCCGTCGCCGACATCGTGAAGCGGTACTGCACAGCGGCCGGGCTCGACGCCTCGACGTTCGGAGCGCACTCGCTACGGGCTGGCTATATCACATCGGCGGCCGAGCGCGGCGCCGACCTCGCCCGGATCATGGATCAATCGGGACACCGCGACCCGCGCACGGTGGTCGGCTACATCCGGCGCGCGAACGCCTTCAAGGGGCACTCGGGAAGTGGGTTTCTCTAAACCGAAGCCTACGTCGGTTCCTTGGCTAGCGCGTCGAGGGCCTGAGCCAGCCCGCGGAACGAAAGCGGGATGGCGACCTCCTGGCCGGTGGCGTTCTTGAAGGTGATGCGGCCGGAACAGTTCGTGCCTCGCGAGCGACGCAGCGCATCCTCCCGCACGCTCGCCCCTGCAACGCAGCCGCTGGGCAGGCAGCGACGCGACGCCAACTCGAAGCCAACCGTGTCCTTCTCGTTGATCAACACCCGTACGCTGCCCGGCAGGGCAACGTCGGGCAGCGGGATGAGGGGAGCTGGGAGATCGAATTACAGTAGTTCGGTCCCGAGTGTCTTGAGCCACAGTTGCTTCCTAAGCAGCCCGCACGGTAGCGAGGAAGCGCCCCACCTCGGCAGCGAGGGTCTCAGCCTGACGCGACAGCTCAGACGCTGCGCCCAGCACCTGGCTCGCCGCAGCTCCCGTCTCCTCCGCCGCACCCGCCACGCCGGCGATGTTGCTCGTGACCTCGCCAGTTCCCATCGCCGCTTGGCTGACGTTGCGCACGATCTCCTGTGTTGCAGCGCCCTGCTCCTCGACCGCCGCCGCGATGGACGTTGCCACGCTGCTGATCTCCTGGATCCGCGCGGCGATGCCACCGATCGCCGTCACGGCTTGACCGGTGGACGCCTGGATGCGTGCGATCTGTCCCGAAATCTCGTCAGTCGCCCGCGCCGTCTGCGACGCAAGCTCTTTGACCTCGGCAGCGACAACCGCGAAGCCCCGTCCAGCCTCACCAGCCCGCGCCGCCTCGATCGTGGCATTCAGCGCCAACAGATTGGTCTGGCCAGCGATGGTGGAGATCATGCCGACCACGTCGCCGATGCGCGATACGGCCGTGCTCAACTCCTGCACCAAAGCGCCGGTTTGATCGGCCTCGGTGACAGCTTGTTGCGCGAGCGCTGCGGAGCCATCGACCTGGCGGCTGATCTCCTGCACGGACGATCCAAGCTCCTCAGCCGCCGCAGCGACCGTGTTGACGTTCGTAGCAGCTTCCTCGGCCGCAGCAGCCACTGTCGTGGACTGGCTAGCGGTCTCGGTTGCGGTGGCGGTCATGGTCTGGGCCGTGGCCTGCAGCTCGGTGGCCGAAGACGAGACCATGCCGATGATGCCGCCGACCGCCGCCTCGAGGCCGTCGGCCATCTGACGCATCCCGGTCTTGCGCTGCTCCTCGGCGGCGAGACGCGCCTGCGCCGTATCCGCCTCTAGCTGGCGAGTGCGGATCAGGTTGTCCTTAAACACCTGCACCGCCGCCGCCATTGCGCCGATCTCGTCGCGACGACGTACCCCAGGGATGGAAGTTGAAGCATCGCCGGATGCTAATTTACCCATTGCAGTCGTCATTTTCTCGATCGGTCGAGCGATGCCTAATATACTGAATATGATTGTTCCGAGAGACGCAATAAGGGTCAGTCCCATAGTCGAATAGGCTAATAATACGGCTGATGCGGCGTTATTAAGTCCCTCTACGGTACTGGCCTTTGCTCCATCCTTATTTAGAGCTACGTCTTGCTGCAATGCTTGTGTAGCTGTTGCATTCAATTTTCCCATCGCAGGGCTTACCATCAGAGATAAAGCCTCTGCTTTTTTGTTTTCTTTCATAAACATAACAATTTGCTGCTCTTGCAGTTCGTATTGTCTCCAGATCGATAAGAATTTATCGTAGAGTTCTTTCTCCTGAGCAGAGCTTATTAGTTTCTCATATGATGCTTGAAGGTCTGATAACCGTTTTTTGCTATCGCTGAGGGCTGCTTCGTTTTGATGAAAATCATCTGCCGAGTCTGAGGCAACAACAAAGCGATACATCTTTACGCGAAAATCCCGCGTAGCAGTATTTATTTCTTGAATTAAGTTCGTGGACGGCAACCAGTTGGTAGAAACGTCAGTCATATTAGCCTGAATGCTCGATAGCTTTGCGATACCAATCGCACCCTGACCGAGAGTAACAACCGCAAGGAACCCAATCGAACCCAGCAGAACCGTTTTTAGCGATAGGCGCATATCTGAACTCAGGAGCATACGAATTGCTGAAGCGGAAGTCATTATGCCGCTATATTTGGTTAAGCATCTATTAACAAAATAATAGCTTGTGCACAACAATTTGTCAAACGGTGCAATGACCCGCAATTTAATATCATGGGCCATTTTCAAACGAGAGATTTGTATTTCATAGAAGCGAGCCATTTATAGAAGTTTTCTTCAAAAAATCTACTTTTGCAAGGCGGTGGAACGATGTCTGCGGGTCCGCGATTGGGTGTTCCGAACTTGTAAGGAGCCCCCTGTGCATCGCCACCTGACCTCAGTCGCCTTTGTGACGCTCGCGCTGGCGGGCTCGGCAGTCGCCCAGACCACAGTCACCGGCAACCCGGCTCCCGACGCGAAATCAAGCGGCAAGTCCGGTGGTCAGGAGGCGGTTACACGTCCCAACACCGACAAGCCCGATGTCAATCACCCGGGGACAACCCGTGCGGCGACGAACGCCAAGCTGGAAGCAGGGGCCAACAGCTTCACGGAAAATGAAACGCATAAGCGCCTTGAAGATGCTGGCTACAAGGACGTGAAGGGTCTGAAAAAGGACGACAAGGGCATCTGGCGTGGCGACGCGATGCTCAACGGAAAGCCGGTCAAGGTCGGGCTCGACTTCAAAGGCAACGTCGCGGCTCAGTGAGCGCGACTGCCGGTTCTCTCGATCACATCAGGACACTCATCATGGCACAGCAAACCATTACCGCTCTTTTCGATGATTACGATGCAGCCAGCGCAGCCGTGGCTAAGCTTGAGTCGACTGGCATCCCGCACGGTGACATCAGCGTCGTCAGCAACAACGAGAAAGACCGCCACGCAGGTCGTGTCGGCGTTGGCAATCATGCCGGTACAGCGGATAAGGCGGAGAAGGCTGCAGGCACGGGTGCATCGCTCGGTACGGTGCTAGGCGGAGGAGCCGGCCTGCTTGCCGGTCTCGGCCTACTCGCCATCCCCGGCGTTGGACCAGTGGTTGCCGCCGGTTGGCTGGTGGCCACGCTGACGGGCGCCGGCATCGGTGCGGCTGCAGGCGGGCTCGTCGGCGGGCTGACGGGTGCCGGCCTCAACGAAGCCGACGCACACACCTACTCGGAGGGCGTCCGCCGTGGCGGAACACTCGTGACGGTGCGGGCTGATGAGGCTCATGCCGTAGCGGCAATGAACATCCTCGAAGAGCACGGCTCCATCGATGTCGACGAGCGTTCCAAGGGCTGGCAGTCGGAAGGTTGGACTGCTCCGACGGCGACCGCGACTGAAACGCCTGCGGCAGGGCTTGCCGATGGTCGGACGCGGGTCCGGGCCTATCCGACCACCTCAGTCTGAGTGACAAACCCTGCCGCTTTCTCACATGAGCGGCAGGGGCTCCGCCTCAATGCTCCGTGACATGCCGCGCTGCCCACTCGTCTGCCGTCAGTTCCGGGCCGGTGACGCAGAGCACGCCGTTCGCGACGATGTCGAAGGGGGCAGTATCACCATCATTAAAAGTGCCGCCGCGGTTGCCAATTCCGGCGGCACTCCGAAAGCTGTTGCCAGCATCACCGATCCTGCATCGTCAATCCGGTATCTCGGCCGCTAGCCAGAAGCAGTCGTCGATCGGTTTGGTGTAGCGGAGAGGCGCGGCGTTCTTACGGACGCTTTTCGAGGCCTGAGTAAGCGCATCCTCGATCGGTGCGCCCTCGATCATGAGCAGGATTGTTTCGCTGATGATTTCGGATCGAATATCGTCGGGCAAGCTCGTCGAGACGGCGCACGTCACAGTCGCTAGCAAGTCGTGGCCGTCCCCCCTCGGAGAAGCGGTCGCTAAAACTGATCCGCTTGGTCGTACCGGTTCAGGTTGCTTTGTCGCCTGGCGTATCGCCCGGGTAGTCCTACGACTGGATTTCGCCCGACGCCCTTGATCGTGGAATGCTGCCGCACAGGGCGAAACGTTGCGACCAGTAGGCGGGGAGCAAAATTTTTGAGGCTTGCTTCTCCAGACTCGGGTAGGCTTACCGCACTGCAAGCACGCCGGCTCCTGTAAAGGGCTCTCCCCAATTGCGACGCAGGATACTTTTGCCGAAATGGCGGCTTTCGCGGCTTTGGCCTTGGCCCTCGCACTCTTTCTTATCTCTTCGACACGCCGGTCTCGAAAACGGGCCGCACAGGTGTAACCAGCGTCGGTCTTAGGAAACGAACAAAACTTCTGCGGCCTGCCTTGCCAGATCCGTGTCGGCTTCCCGCAGAACTGGCATTTCGGTGGTTCAACTGGCTCGAACGGGGGCGCGTCTACGGCCCCCGCTTGCGCCGGCCCTCTCGCTGGTTCTGCCACCGCAGGGGCAGACACGGGCGCGAAAGTCCAAAGAGCCCGGAGCCCCGCAGCGTCTGCGGCGTGCGCCTTTGCCATAGCTGCCTGATAGGCCATTTGCTGTTGCGCCACGGCGGCCCACCGCGCTGCACGAGCAGCTTCCTCTTCAGCGGATTGAATAAGCCAATTGGCCTCAATTGGATTGCGAGGCATCATAACCGAAAGCCCTCCCATGTGGTGAGGGTCTTAGGATGCGATACTCAGTCGATATCGGCCATGACAGCCGTATGCTGTTCTAATCGTAGCGAGGTAACCTTGGGCACTGGCATGCTGCGCCGGACATTTGCCGGAGCCGTGAGGTGTCCAGTGACGCACTTTGGAGCTGATTTGAGACTTGAAATGTGATCTGCCGTTGCCGAGTGGGCGCGGTTAGATCACGTTGAGGGGATGGCGCCGAACGATCGTCCAGCGAATGAGAACGGGAAGCCGGTCGCGCCACGCTCGATGGCCGACCGGGTTGAGTTCGTCGTCTCGATTGTCTTGATAGCCGCGTGGTGCATTGCCGCTTGGTTATACTTGAAGCCGGAAGGATGGACGGCAATCGCGATCGGAATTACGATTGCCTTTGTCAGTTCCGTCGCCGCCGCCCTCTATCGCCTCGTCGTCCACGGGCGGGCCTAGGGCAGCATTCCGGCCCGCTGCGGCGCACGTCCCCGCAGAAATTCATCGAGCTTGTTGACGGGCGCGTTGTCGTTCGTTGGCGCCACGGGCCCGCGGTTATAGACAGGGGCCGCGGTCTCGGGCGCCACGTCGCTGACGGCGCCGAAAAGCCGGTTCACGGGTCCGGCCTGTGCGGTGCCGAGCGCACGGTCGATCAGGCGGTTGGACAGCCCTTCGGACCGCAACACCGAACTAGCGAGACGGCCCGCGCCGAACCCGGCCGCTGCGCTCGCCATCGCAGGCCCGGCGATGCCCGGTGCAAGGTTGGCAAGCTGCGGGGCGAAATGGTTGAGGCCCATCGCGGCACCCGCCGCACCGCCGGCCATCTGCCCAGCCTGCGTGAGCTTGGTCAGGGTATCCTTCGCTGCGATCCGCTCGGCTGTGCCCGAGGATGGCGGCTCTTTCAGGAAGCGCTGCCCGATCCGGGCAAGCTCGCCGAGGTCGCCACCACCCGTGTAGGCAGCGCGCGGACCGGAGTCCCGGCCGATCCGGTGCCGGTGTTCAACGCCATCGCCGACGCGGCGGCGACCGCTGAGGCGTACAGCCGGACCGCCCGCGAGTTCGCAGACCTCGGCGACGTGAGGGGCGTGCTCTACGCCGTGCGTTGCGCCAGCGCGGCAATCTTGTCCGCAGCCGACCTTACCGGCGAGCTGCGCCCCTCCCGACAGAACGGGGGGCAGCAGGCATGACCATCCAGCTATCCCGCCAGCAGCGCCGCACCATGCAACGGCTCGCCAACGAGGCTGACAAGGCAATCGAGGGCGACCGCCGATTTTTCGCTAGGCACCCGAGCCGGGAATACCGCGTCCGCCTAATTAGCAAGGCCGAGCAGAGGCAAACCGAACTCATCGAGGGCGGAACCTTCAACCTGACGGCTGCCACTCCGGCCGCCTTCATCGCCCTCAAACAGGTCGCCCCCGGCGTCCGCCTCAAGGTCGTCGTCTTCGGCCCCGCCGAGGCGATTGGGGAGGAGCTTGGCGAAGCCGACGCGCGGAATGTCTTCGAGGGGTACGCCGACAAGCACCCCCAGATCCGCGCGCAGGAGCGGATGATGCGGCTGGCTATGGCCCGGCCAGACAGCCCCTACCGCGACGGGGGTAAGCCATGACCCGCACCTGTCCGAGCTGCGCCGCGTGGCGCCCGTGGGGAACGCAGCGCGTCTCCCGCGGGGACGGCCCTGTCACTAACGAGCCGGTGGGCCAATGCCGCGCCCGACCGCCGACGATCGAACCCGAGAGCTTCAGCGGCACGAACGCGGACTGGCCCATCGTCGGAAGTGACGACTGGTGCCTCGATTACCGCCCCCATCAGAACCCCGTCGCGCGCCCCGGCGCGGCGCCTTCATCATCACGCCATGAGGGCCGCGAAGCATGACGGCGACCACAGCAGAACGCTACGTCCCGACCGGGGCCGCGAAGCAGGCGGTCGAAGGCCACGAGACCGAGATCTTGGGAGCCCTCGGCATCCCGTGGCGGGAGAGCCAGCGCGGCCACATCACCTGCCCGTTCCCCGGCCACGGGGGCACGGACGATTGGCGTTGGGACGCTAGCAAGCGCAAGGGCTACTGCACCTGCAAAAAGGGCTTCTCGATTTTCGATGCCGTCATCGAGATGGACGGCGGCGATATCGAGGGCGCTAAGCTCCGCTGTGTCGAAATCATCGGCCGTGACGACCTGATCCGCACCAAGAGCGGAGAGGACGGGGCATTCCAGAAGACCGACGCCGCGAGCCTGCTGAGCGCTCCGGCCGCCCGCCGCGACGACACGCTGCCCGGCGCCTATCTGGCGCACCGGCTCGGGGTCGAGGCCGCCGCCGTGCTGATGCCGACCACGCCCGTGGTCGGTTTCCAGGCGCTCGCGTACTTCGACCCGCCGAAGGGCAAGGGCACTGGCAAGCCCGTGAAGGCCGGCGAGTGGCCCTGCGCCGTGTTCGGCACCGTAGACGCGGAGAGGCGCCAGCACGCCCATCGGATCTACCTCGCCCCCGGCGGCAACGGGAAGGCCGACCTCGGAACGGATGCGTCCGGCTACACCCGCGACCCGAAGAAGTCGGCCAAGCGCGTCGGCGAGGATAGCACCGCCGGCCGCTCAGTTATCTGGGGTGATGTCGCCCGCGCGCCTTGGTGCATCGTCGCGGAGGGTATCGAGACGGCCGCAGCCGTCGCCTACGCCTTCCGCGTCGAGATCGAGGCCAGCGAGGTCGCGGTGGCGTCGGCGATCAATGCCGGCGGCATTGAGGCGTTCGCGCCCTGGCCCGCCACGAAGCGCGTCACCATTGCCGCCGACCGCGACGAGGCCGCCAAGATCACCCGGCCGACCCCGACCCGCAGGGGCGAGCGCGCCGCTCGAGTGTTCGGCATCCGCAACCGGGCGCGCGTCGCCACCGCCATCGCGATTGCAGGCACGCCCGGCACCGCTTCCGACTGGCTCGACGTTCATGCGGAACACGGCACCGAGGCCGTCCGCGCAGGCATCATCACAGCCGTTGCCTACGTCCCAACTCCGGAGGAGATCGAGGAGGAGCGCGAGCGGACCGAAGGTGTCGCGTCGCTGCGCCAGGTCGAGCGCGACTATCCGCTGCCGACCCTCGATAGCTTCCGCCTCGCCTACCAGCGCACCGAGGCTGGGCGGATCAAGGTCCACCAGTTTGTGAAGGTTGGCGACGAGATCGTTGCCCAGCCGATCGCGACACCGTTCGGCGTGGTGGCCCGGCTCCGTCATGCCGACGACGGCGACACCTACGGCCTGCGCCTTGTGGTCGAGGATATGGGGGGCAAGCGTCGTGAGATCGACGTGGACCGCGCCGCCTTCGCTCGCCAGGGCGCGGCCGACACCCGCGCGATGCTGTTTGAGGCCGGGATGCGGTCTGAGAATGACGGCGAGCTGACGGCCGTCAAAGCACTTAAGGCGGCCGACCCCGATGCGGAAATCGTCGTGTTCCGGCGTCCCGGCTGGCATGAGCTTGCAGGCGTCGAGGATCGATTTTTCGTCTGCCCGTCCGGCAGGGTAATCGGGGCGCCGGCCGACTCCCTGCCCGAGCTTTCGGTGAACGCTCGCATCCGCCCCGGCATTGCGACCGGCGGCACCCTTGAAGGGTGGAAGGCTGCCGTAGGCGCAGCCGCCAGCGTCCCCCGGTGCGAGCACTGGATCATCGGCACGATCGCCGGGTTCGCGGCGCCGCTGCTCTCGCTCGTCGGCCTCGATACGTGCGGGGTCAACCTCTCTGGCATCACCTCCGGCGGGAAGACGACGGCGCAACGGCTCGCAGTCTCGGTGTGGTGCCGGGCCGCCCTGGATCAGCGCGACAGCCTGTTGCAGAGCGCCAGGGCGACCGCGAACGGCGTCGAGATGATGGCCGCGCGCTCGAACGGCAGCGTCCTCGCGATGGACGAACTCGGCCACGTCAACGGCAAGGAGTTGGGCAAGATCATCTACTCGCTGGCCTCGGGTGTCGGCAAAGCCAGGATGACCGCAGACGCGCAGCTCAGGGCATCGCACACCTGGTCAACCTTCATCATCCTGTCGGCCGAGAAGTCGCTTGAGGAAAAGGTCCGGGGCGACGGTGGCGAGTGGTACGGCGGGATGGCCGCCCGCATCCCTGACATCGACATCTCAGGCGTCGATCGGGCCGTAGATCACGCCGTCATGGCGAAGATCCAGGCGGTAGACCGGAACTTCGGACACGCCGGCCCCGCCTTCGTTGAGGCCATGATTGAGGCCGGCATTCATCAGCAGGCGCAGACGATCCGGGCCGGCATCAATACCGCGGCGAGCAAGATCGCAGGCGAGGGCGCCGACGGCGCTATGGTGCGCGCCGCAAGCCCGTTCGCGATCCTGCTGACCGCCGGACGGATGGCGCGGCAGTTCGGGTTGCTTCCGGCGGGGATGGATATTGACGGCGCGATCCGGTGGGCGTGGGCGCGCTTCCAGAAATCGACGGATGCCGTCGCCTTGGACCCCGAGACCCAGGCCGTCACCAACCTGCGGGCTTGGGTCGCCGAGCGGTGGGGCTCTGACATCCAAGCCATCGACCCAGAGGAGGGCGCTCGGGCAACCAATCGGAACGCCCTCGGCTGGTACGACGACGATGCGGTCTACATTCCCGCGCACCGGATCCGCGTGGTCATGGCGGGCACGATCCAGGTCGTCCAGATCGCCCCCGACGTGTGGAGCCAGGTCTGCGTTCTCCGCGCTCAGTGCCGAGGCCCCAGCAACTGTCGCAGGCTCCAGGACTCGATGCAGCAGCTTGCCATGCCAGACCCAGACAACTCATCCCAGGGACACGACTGACCTGCGCCGCCTACCACCCAAGCCCGAGCGCCCGCGTATCCTCGCTGGGCGTGGCCGTATGCAGCTTTCCAATCAGCACCATCAGCGCCGCGAGTGCGGCCGCCCGCGGTTCCGTCGTTCCTGCCTTCGGCTGGTCGAGCGCTGCTGCGAAGGCCACCGATGCCACCACAGCCTCTGCGATCGCCATGTCGAGTGCGGGTACGACGACGACACGACGCTTCAGGCTCGCTGCCGTGCTGGACGCCGCTGAGGTCACCACTTGGCGCATCCCCAGCGTGCCGGTTTCCACGGCCGTCATCCATGGGAGCATGACCGTTTCGAGCAATGGCGGCAGGCCGGCGGTTTCCAGAAGGTGCGCCATCAACCTTTTGTCCCAAACTACCATTCGCTCGTTGGCACGCGCACTGTATCTGGCAAGGCGTCATGGCCAAGCTGAAACCGCATCAAGGACGCAGCCATGACTCCTCGCGAACGCGCCGCTTACAACGCTGGCCTCCGCGCTGCCATCCACGCCGCCCGCACCGCTGCGATCACGATGGAGACCGCGCCCGGTTCGACCGACGTGCGCAAGCAAGCTGCTGTCGCCGCGCTCTACGCCTTCGCCGAGAGTGCCGAGGCGCTGGCCCTCACATCAAGTCCGGACGCATCGTCCCGCTGCATTCCCGCTGAATTTGCAGCGGGAGAGACCATCTCTGATCTTGGTGTCAACACCACCGCAACCGTGTAGAATTGAGCATGACCACACGAGGCAAAGCATTCGAGCCAGGCCAGTCCGGCAACCCAGCCGGCAAAGCCAAGGGCACGCGTCACCGCACGACGCTGGCGATGGAAGCCCTGCTCGACGGCGAGGCCGAGGCGCTGACCCGCAAGGCGATCGAACTCGCCCTGGACGGCGACGGCCCAGCACTGCGCCTATGCATGGACCGCTTGTGCCCGCCCCGGAAGGATCGGCCTGTCACCTTCGACATGCCGGACATCCTGACGGCCAACGACGTGCGGACCGCCACGGGCGCTATCGTGCGGGCGGTCGCGGCCGGAGACCTCACGCCCGACGAGGCCGGCGCCGTTGCCGGCGTGATCGAGCTTCACCGCCGGTCGATCGAGACCAGCGACATCGCCGCCCGCCTCGACGCGATTGAGGCCCAGCTACAGTCCACCAAGGGAGCCCCGAATGCGTGACCTCAACCGACGCCTCGCCCGGATCGAGGAACAGGCCGCGGCACAGACCGGCACAGCCTTGGTCCGCATGTTCTTCGAGCCTCGCCCTTGTGACGACCCGGAAGCCTTCGCCCGTCAGTGCGATGCCGAAGCCGGAGCCGCGCAGGTCGTCGTCATCCGGTTCGTGAAGCCGGGCGATGTCATCCGAGAGGGAGCGCTACAGTGACCGATCCCGCCGCCGATCCCGCCTGCCTATTCGATGTGGTCGCCGATCGCGAGGCTGCACCCTTGGTCCCGCTCACGGGCGGCCAGGTGTCCGACTTCGTGCGGATCGAACTGCTGCGGACCCTACTGCACACGCAGTACGCCGTCGCCGACCTGATGAACTGCGTTCGCGCCTGCCCGGACGACAACGAGACCGCCGACAACATCGCGGGCGTGATCGGAGCGACGATGATGCACGCAGGCACCCTGCTCACGCGATTGCAGAACACGCGGGAGTGCCAGGGGCAGGGCTGATCTGCCAGGTCGTCGGTCTACAGCTTCACTTTCCGGATCGGGTACGCGGTCACGAAATGCGCGTCGCCGAGCGGGTCTTGGCGCCAGACGGACCGCACGAGGGGCATGCTTCGATCTGGCGCCATGATCGGCCCCTCGAACAGCATGACGATATCGCCGTCCTCATCAACGATCGTCTGGGCCGCGCCGCCGATCGTGCGATGGGTATAGAGGGCGTCGGCAAGGGCTTCCGGGTTGTCCAGTCGGAAGCCCCGTGAGGTGAAGAATTTTGCCTTCGATCCACCTACGGGATGGTTGAGATCGAGTAGGTAGTTGGTGATTTTCCGACGATCAATGTACCAGTGCTCGGGCCATTGAGGCGGGTTCTTCACAGTTCCGGACGCCGGATGAGTTGAAGCTGTTCCGGGCGCACCTTGCAGAGGGCGCCCTCCGGCTCCGCGAACTCAACCTCGTAGGCAGCGCCTTCGCGCCAGATGCCGACGATGGTCCCCTCGGAGCCAGCCGGGATCGTGTCGCCATCCAGACTCTTCGCCTCAACGGTCAGCACAACGCCATCGAGGTCCTGAAGGGCCTCCGCTCGATGCGAACTGTCGCGCAGCATGTAGAACGGTTCGAACGACATGGGCTGGAAACTACGCCTGATCCGATCGGTTGCAAAGCGCTGAGAGTGCCGGCTTCAGCACCTGCGCAGCCCTACTGTCCGCCGCCTTCCCTACGCGCTTTGACCGTGTTGTTGCTCTCATAGGCGGCCACGGCCGCCACCGGGATGCGGTACAGCTTCCCGTCCTCCACGAGGGCGCTGAAGGCGACTGGATTGAGCCTGCGCGGCGGGTAGGCGTAGGGGTCGATCATGATGCTTGCCGCCTCGCACGGATCATCCAGGCATCGCGGTCTGCGCGCGCCAGGGCCAACTCCCCCTGCAATTCTTCGATACGGGCGTGCATCTCGCCGGCATCGACGGCGGTCTCGATCAGGAGTTCCTGCGCCTCGGCGAGGGCTGCGCGCAACTCGGCGATCTCGGTCGCGAGCGCCAGGATCAAAGCCGTCGTCTCGTCGCTCATCCTTCAGCAACCCATCTGATCCACCGTGGACGCCGCCGCATCCGCGGCCAGCAGGTCGCTCGATCTGTTGCGGCGGTCCTGTTTGCCCCTTCAAGCAGGGCCGCCAATTTCGAGGCTTCAAGCGGGCCATAAGCCGGTGTGGCGGTTCCTGTTCCCCGCATCACCGACCTTCACGCGATCACCCGGCCCGAGGCTTCACGGGTACGATGCAGGGAACTGGCCCGCATCAACCTGTCATCGCGTACTCTGTCTGCTGAGCAGCCTGCCGGCGTTCGCGACCGCCGCGGCGCGCGTGCGTCGAGAGGCAGGCGACATAGCACCTCACGAAGTCCGAGACGCGTCCGTCATGTCGAACGCCCCCTGTGCGGCCATCGCATAGCTTGGGCCGCCTCAGTCTGCCACAGCACGCTTGCGGTGATGTTCGGGGAAAGGCGCAGGGTCGCAGGTAGGCCGTACTGGCTGGCGCTCCTGTGCATACGGAGTCATACGGGCGGCAAAATCCGATGAATTGGCCTCAGAATGAGGACAGCAGCGCAATAAAAGTGTAAGTTCGCAGAGTGAATGATCGAGATGTCAGAGCGGCAGTACTGAACTGGCTGGACGAGGTCCATGCCGGCCAGAACAACACGCTCATTGTCCAAGAGATGGGGATTTGGTCAGGCTCCGTACGGGTCGATGTCGCCGTCATAAATGGTGAACTGCAAGGCTTTGAGCTGAAAAGCGCCCGTGACACGTTAGAGCGGCTACCGTTCCAAGCCGATCTCTACAGCCAAGTTTTTGACCGTGTGACGCTTGTTGTCGCCGAGAAGCATGCGGAAAAGGCTTCTCGGATCGTTCCTGAGTGGTGGGGCCTTTCGATCGCGACGAATAGCGGTGGGACGCCTGTGATGCTTTCGCTGGGACGCGAGGCTGTTCGGAACCCGGACCTGAAACCTATTCAGATCGCACGGCTCCTATGGCGCCCCGAGGCTTTAGCGCTCCTTGATCGCCACGGCTTATCGAAAGGGTTCCGCAGCAAACCAGGCGACATCCTCGCCGGTCGGCTCGCCGCAGAGCTTCCCTTGGATATCCTACGAGATGAGGTGCGTGCCGTTCTTAAGGCGCGTTCCGGCTGGCTACGGAAGGTGGTTGCAGACGACCGAGGCATGCCGGTTGAACGCGATGCTGACCCAGGTTTCGCGGTTTCCTGACGATCCGACCCCTGCCTGCCCCGCAATCTGCTGGATGCGTTGATCCCCCCAGCATCCAGGCATCGGACCGAAGCTCGCATGTGCGATCAGCGCTTGTGCATGCCCATGGTACTGCACGGTCATGTGCTGACCTCGAACGCCTCGCGTCGTCACCCCCTTGCGGATGAACCAATCGTTCGGGAGCGCATAGCGCGGGGTCACGGTTGCATTTGCCATCGCATAGCCCGGCGGTTCGGTCAGATCGCGGTGCAACACCCCGTGATCCCCAAAGTGAAGCTCCGGGAATGAGGGTGCGACTGCGTTCCAGAGTTGCCAGCACCGCCGCGGCACTACGTTCGGCCCTGGATTGAGAGAACCTGCGTCTTTGGGCGCAGAGGAGGATACCAGCGTGACCGAGCGCCAGCCGGGCAAAGTGGCGGCGTTTTGCTGAAGCGCCCCAATGACGACAGGTGCGAGCAATCCTGGGGAGAAGTCGGCGACGTGGCCCGCATCAATCAAAAGATCGGTGTCTTGGGTGGGGTAGCCGAACTGTCCCAGCCATTGAGCGGCCGAGCCGAGCAGTTCCAGCGGAACCCTCAGCACCAGCCCTGGGCCGTACAGGTTGAGGGCTGCGGCTACGGCGGTGGGATAAGGCCCTACCGCCCCAACGTCGATGACCGGGATGACAGCCACTCCGGCATTCCCGAGCAAATTGAAGAGTGCGGTAAAAGCCAAAGCAGAACTGTCGCTTGCTGATCGAAAGGCGCCGTCTAACGCAACAGGCAACCCAGCCCAAGCGGCATTCAGATCAGTAGCAAAGGTAGCTGATACCTTCGACATAATCTGGAATATTGGAAATATTCTCAGTTTTTCGTTGGGTTGCAAGTTTGATAGTGCTTCCAGTTCTCCAGACTTTGCTTTGAGAATCGGAACATACTGAAACTGTTTCCCGGTTTGCCCGAGGTTAGTTGTGACGCCCACAGCACGCTTCCTGTCTGATTCGGACGACAGCATAGCGCAACCTGAGGATTGTCGAACAAGCTATATTCTCCAATCCCGTCAATCTGAAACTGTCCGTGATGCCGAACGCTCGCGTGCAGCTACCGCATGGCTCGCACCGGTTCCGCCACCCGCGCCGTTGCTCGCAAGGCTCTGGCGTGAAAGCGACCCTGCCGTTCCGGCAGCTTCTTTGACGGTGCCGCTGGCTTTGCTTTCCCCGAACTTAACACCCCCTTATCCGTGGGGCGCACGCTTTTGCACCCACCCCCCTCGACCGAGAGCCGGCGTCCGCGTCGCAACCACGCCTGCCATTCTCGGCTGATGATGCGCAGCAGGTTCGGATCGGACTTCCTTCCCTCGTGCCGCCGCTCCTGGATCGTCAGCAGGCCATCGCCCTCGGCGAGGCGGATCGCGGCCTGGGCCAGCCGGCGGCACACACCAGCACGCGCTGCGATGGCGTCGATGCAGAGCCCACACACGCCCTTGCCGGCTACCTCGTCGCCGACGATGCGCAGCACCGCGAGTTGCCCGGTCGTAAACCTGCTGGCGAGGGCCGGCGGCATCGGGCCGGAGCAGGCCAGCAGCCGGCGGCGGTCTCGCGAGGCTGATCTATCAGGCGAGACAGCCGCTCGCCGGGGCGGGAACAGGCTCGCCCGGCCGGCGGGGATGCCAACGGGCCGGATACCCTCTCGGATCGCGCTGCGGCGCCCGTGGAGGCGTTCGGCGAGCGCCTGGGCCTCCGTGTCGCCCAAGGCGCCTGACCCGTGCCCCTGCCACACCTGGCGCGATAGCTCGTCCATCTGCGCAAGCGTTCGCGCGCCGTCGATCGCGGCGGCTATGGTCGCGTGAAACATCGTCCTCGGTCCCTCACGGGCCGCGGGCAGGGTCCAGGCAAAGCCTTCCCGTTGACGGAAACACGTTCCGTCTTGACTCCCGAGGGGGAGCTATGGCTTGTGAGGGGAAGCGACTCGGCCCTCACAAGGCCTCAGGTTTCGACGGCGCCGCCCTGCCAGGGGTTAGGCGCCGTTGGCTTTTCAGGGGTCTATTCCGCGGCTTCGATCTCCTGATGCCGGCTCACGACTCGCCACAGGGCGCGCAGAGGCCGGACATGGCATGTCGGCCAGCCCGCACGGTTAAGTCAACGCCGCCCAGCCACTGAACCCGGCCAACTGCCCCTGGTGGACCTCACGCGAATAATGACGAGGCGCAATCCGGGCCTGTAGCTTCCGGCGATCATGCAATCGCCAGGGAGCTAGCTGATCTGCTGTAGCGGGGCCGCTAAGCGATGCAGCACCCAATCTGCTCCGCGAGGGCTCTGACTCTCTCTAAATTGTTGCGGCACCGAGTGGCACCTGCGGTCGATCCAATGGCGTCCAAGGCCGCGCCTCGCTCCCGATACCAGCGGGCGAGCGACAACAGGCGTGCTACGCGATCTCCGGCAGGTAGGCCCATCATCTCGACAGCGGTAGGAATGCGGTAGTTTCTCATGCTGCCCCGGCGTTAGGTCAGCGCTTCGGGATATGTCCCAGGAACGCCAGATCGCCCCGCACAGCCTGTTTGAGATGAGACCGCACCGCGCTCATCCGCTGGGACCGCGAGGATACTGCGAGTGATGATCGAGGTGAGTTTGAGCATGGCGTGGTCCTGAGCCGGTCGATAGCGTAGCAAAGACGTCTAGACTGTGATGCGGCATGCCGGACACAGGGAACAGTTGATCGCGCCGCTTTTCCTATGCCCTCCTATCCCGAAAACTCGGTTGGATCCGATTAGATGGAATGACAAATGGTATTGAGCACAAGCGCCAGCGATGGGTGATTGCATATTTTGTTTTGACTATCGCTATAGCTACTCCATCAATATCTGCGGAAAAGCCAGCAGGTGTTCTATCGCTGCGGAGATTTGAGTTACTTGATAATCTATCGGGATCTCAAAGCTCGTCTGAGCTAAATTTTTATCTTATGACCCTTACGGACAGCCTTTCACTTTCAAATCGATATCTTGAGAACGATCGGAAGCCGAGAATTTTCTGTTCTGACCAACCAATATCAATCGAGCAGCTTCGAGGCATTGTACGAGAACGGATTAAATCTCTGGCAAAGCTGGGACGGGACGCCGAACAAGCCAAGGAGCGAACTGGCGTGGTGATCGCTGTCATTCAGAAGCTGCGCGAAACGTATCCCTGCAAGTAGCCCCGTGCTGCAAAGATCAAGTTTGGTGTCCATGCGTTAAGCGCATAAAAATGTTAATTTATGCCGATTTCTATCTCTCCGGCACATGCGGCACCCATTCTTGCATGGACACAATCTCACGAAAGCGTGATGTCGTTGTCTAAAAACATATCTCCGACGTTGCTGGGATATTTCTGAGGCTTGAGATGGTCTAGGTCCTGGCTGTCCTAGCTCGGATTGTTCTCCGCGCCAGGGTGAGTGCCGCGTTCCCGACACCCATAAAAAGACCGCCGGTTGCAGACCATAATCCGAAGAAAAGTCGCCTTTGGGCACGTGCTTATAAGGCGGGGCATCATCGCTTCTACGCGCCTGCGTGCCGCTTGTACGGATGGTCAGCCGGCTGTTCCCCCTGAGGAGGAAGCTATGACTCAACAACATTTTCGTCTGAACAACGACGCCGAAGACGCCGAGGCAGCGCCGCGCAAACTCGATCTCGTAGCCGGACGCCGCGCCTTCATCCAGACTTTGGGGCTCGGCATTGCCGGCACCGCGTTGTTCGGCGCGGATGCCAGTCGCCCTGCCGCCGCCCAGTCCATCACCGATGCTGACATTTTTAATTTCGCGCTGAACCTTGAGTACCTCGAAGCAGAGTTCTACCTGCGTGCATCGGTTGGCCAGGGCCTCGCTGACGCGGAAGTCAGCGGCACTGGAACCCTCGGCCCGGTCTCTGGCGGCCGCGCAGTTCCGTTTCAGTCACAAGTCATAGCCAACTACGCCAACGAGATCGCTCGTGACGAGCGCCTGCACGTCAACACGCTGCGTGCAGCACTCGGCAGCAACGCCGTCGCTCGCCCGGCAATCGATCTCGGTTTCGCCTTCACCATCGCCGCGCGTGCCGCTGGACTTGCGGGTCCGAACGACACCTTCGACGCCTTCGCCAACGAGACGAACTTCCTGCTTGCGGCCTTTATCTTCGAGGATGTCGGCGTGACCGCCTATCACGGTGCTGCCCCGCTCATTAAGGATCCCGCAAACCTCTCTGGCGCCGCGGGCATCCTGGCTGTCGAGGCTTACCACGCCGGCATCATCCGTACGGTGCTCTACAGCCGCGGGCTATTCAGTCAGGCTCAGGCTATCTCCACCGCGCGCGACTCGCTCGACGGGCCTGGCAAGGCGGACGAGGGGATCGGTGATGCGACGACCTCGAAGCTCGTGCCGCTCGACTCGGCGGGCGTTGCTTATCAGCGTACACCGAAGCAAGTGCTCAGCATCGTCTACCTGAACGCTGGCGCTCAGCCGAACGGCTTCTTCCCGAAGGGCCTGAACGGCAACCTGCGTTAGAACGTCAAACGGTCGGAAGGAGCCATCCCGCTCCTTCCGGCACCTATCTCGGCGTAAAGGCTCATCGCCCCGCCACCATCCCAAAGAGTGCTACGCCGGCCGCCGAGACGACGTTGCCCCTGCCGCCCCATGGGAGGGGCGCGAACGGGATCACCGAGTACTCAGCCACCGAGACCGGCAGCGGGCGAGATCGACCGGTTGCTGACCGGCGCTCCGTGCCCCTATTCGAGCGCCATAATCCGATCCGACCTCGCCCTTCGCGTCGCCGCCCTGAACCCGCATCTCTACGATAAGGACTGCGTGGCGCTGGTCGATGCCATTCTCGGTCGCATCTCGGATGCGCTGTTGGCTGGTGATCGGGTGGAAATCCGTGGGTTCGGGTCGTTCACGGTGAAGGAGCGGCCTGCGCGACAGGGGCACAACCCAAAAACGGGGGCCCGGATCGTGGTGCCGGCCAAGACCGCGCTTGTCTTCAAGGCCGGCAAAGACATGCGGGACCGGCTGAACCCGGAGGCGAGGGCGACGGAGTCGTGAGCGACGATCCCTTCCACGAAGCAGCCGAAGCCCTACGCACGATCGGCCGGAACGTCGAGCCGACGGGCGACGACCTGGGCTTATGGCTGGTGGACGGGAAACAGCTCTGCGACGCTGATCTGCTTGCGCTCACCCGTCTTCTAGGGCTGCTGGCCGGCTCTGAGACGATCCATTGATGCCTCCTCACATGCGCCGCAGCCGGCTCCCCCTCTACCTGATCGGTGCAGGCCTCGTGCTCATGGTCATTGCCGAGACCTGGGTGCGGACGCTGTGATGGGCTCAGCTAGAACCGGCCGGATGGGGCGGACCGCGACAGCTACCGGCGACCGAAAACAGCGTTGCGCCGCCCCGCCCGCGCCCCTATCCCCGCCGGCCCACAGCCGACGAGACTAGCTGTTAGACTTCGCAAATGACGGGAATTGCTCAGCATTCGCGGCTACCAAGGTATTTTCTATCAAATGTATAGCCGGCGACCGCGCAAATAAGGCGATTTAGAGGATAGCGACACGTATATCATTTGGAACGGTTTACTGCGTGGCGGTCTTTCTTGTAAAACCGCCCATTGTTTTTTCTGGGTGATCACAGGAAAAACCATGCGTGTCATGAAAGATTTCTGCCGATCATGTGGCATAGAAATAATAATTTATGTTGGTACGGACTGTATGATCACGCAGGCCGCTCATAAGGATCGGAAACAGCATTGTAACTGCAAGTCGGATGAGAAGTGCCCGATGGTCACCTTGTCAATGGTAGCCCATGGGTGCGAACCGATGCCGCTGAAAGGGGCGCGTCCTAAGACCTTGCATCAGGATCAGCCTCGAGTTGATGGCAACGGACCGAAGCAGGGCTACGCTGTTGGATCTGCATCGACTACCGCAGGGCGCTGATGATTAACGCCCGCCGCGTCGAGGCGTCCGGCGACACCTGGATCCGGTACGGCAATCAGATGTTCCGGCGGAACCGACCGGGGCGTCCTGTTGGCGTTCCAGTGTGGCAGGCCGTACGATAGGCAGCAGGCCCGCCCCCCCCGACCTGATCGCGAGGGACGGGTGCCAGCTCGGTCAGCAGCGGTTCGGTCCTGAGCCCGGCTTGAAGGCACGGTGCCTCGGGTCAGTTACCAGCAGGTCAACGGGGCCGGGCTTTGAAACGCCTCGTGGCACACCGCTATTCCCTCGCGGCCGGCTTGCCCTTCGCCTGCATCTGCGCCTGAACCCTGTGGGCCATAGCCCTGATCCGGTCCTTGCTGGCGTGCCGGTCGTACCCTCGTGCAACCAGCCCATCGACCAAGCGGCGGGAAATTACCACGACCGCTTTGCTATCGAGCACGAGCACGTCGAGGTAGGCCGCCATCAGCACGGCCGACACGTCATCGCGCTCGGGCGTCTTGGCCTCAGCCAGCTTCGCCCGATAATTGGCTTGGTAGTCCTGCTGCTTCTGCTTCCGGCGCCGGTATCGCGCCAGGTCCTGCTGATCGTGCCAGTCCATCGCACAAGGCTCCTCTGTCGCTTGTGCTGATGGATCATCGCCAGAACGTAGAAAGTCGGGAGCGAAAAACGTGACTCTACGTACTTTAACCTCGGCCTGACTACAGTCCGTCGATATGCTCTTGGCAGCCCCCGAAAACCCGGTGAGCACACCCGGTTTCGGTCTTGGTATCTTATAGGGGGTGATCGGGTGAGATCACGGGGTGAGCATAGGCGGTGAGATTGACGCTGGGCATGGTCCACGAACAGGCAGCCGGTTACCCCAACAGCGCAAGGAGCTCGTCGTCGGTTGGAGACTGCCTCTCATCGATCCCGTGGCGGTCCCATCGGATGACACCATGGCCGAGGTGGATCGCCTGGGCGCCGCAAACCCGCATGAACGTCAGTAGGGACATGCTGCAATAAGCTGCCGCCTGCGACCGGCGCATGAGGCGCGGCCAGTTGGGGAGGGGTTCGCGCTCGCGCGTCGCAACAGGGGCAAACAGCAGCGAAGCCAAGAGCGAGGCGTAAGAGTCTCACAAATGAACCCCAAGATCGATTTTAAGGCCCATACAGCGGCAAAAGATTGAGGCCGGCGGTGTGGCTCCCAAAAGCCGCCCAAAGCCGCCCACGGGCCTCTAATGCGAAAATCAGGCGCTTCGAGCGCTGACTCGGCTTGACGGCCTGAGGGATTTCGGTAGGCTACCGGTTGGACCAGCGAATACTGGTCCAGAAACGACAAAAGCCGGGGTTCAGAGCCCGGCTCTTGTCTCAACCGCACTGGCTCCGAAAGGCTTGCGGCTGTCGTGGCAACAACACGCACTCTATGCGTGCTCGACTGCTTGTCAAGTTTTTCGGGCCCTTTTTGGGACCCCGATCAATGGCAAAAGCTCGACGTACCCCCTGCCACCGCCTCACCTACGAGGAGGCCGTGCAGGTCCATCTCCGCCTCATGAGTCATGAGATGTACAGCCGGATTGCGGCTGATTACGACGTGAACCAGGGGAGGGTCGCCGACGTGAAGTTCGGCCGCCTGCACCTCGGAAGCTACGACGAGGCGGTTCGCCGCCGGTCTACTTGAGGAGGCGGCAAAATGGCTAAATCGCCTCCGCCCAGGCAGACTTCTTCGAAGGTCTCCACGCTCGCTTCAAAGGTACTGTCTGGTTCTGTGAACCCGACGAAGGCACAGGTGAAAACCCTTGCCGCCTGTGCCTTGGGGCAGGATCAAACCAAGGGGCAGAAGCCCCGATAGTAAGTTACCCGCCGGGTAACGAACGAAAGGCACCCCTGGTAAGGGCGTGCCTTTCTTATTGGCGCATACAACTTCAGTCACGGGTCGGGAAGGGTTTAAGCTCGCGCGTCATCGCGCCGGCCGACGAGGCGGAACACGAGTATCCAGGGCGTCCAGCCACTCGTCGATCGAGCGAGCGCCGGGCTCCCCCTTGCGGCGGTCAATCCATCGGTCGAGGTCACGGCGGTCATACCGCTGCACGGTGTCGGTGCCGAACCGGATCGGGCGCACGTCGCATTCCCGCTGAAAAAGGACCGCCGAGAGGCCGCAGTACGATGCCGCCTGCGCCCTGGTGAGTAGGCGCGCGGCGGGAAGGGGCACCGCCTGCCGCGTCATACTCAACTGAACACGCTGTTGCAGTCCGAGACGATCCGCAGGAGGTGGTTCGCTAACATGATGATCTCGAACGCTTCGTCGGGATCATCGAGAGCGACCCGCCGATGCGACTGCGGGTTCTTGTAGGCAGCGATAGCGCCAGCGAACAGCGCGGACCGCCCTTCCTGCTCTGCAAGGGGCGCCTTCTTGTCCCTGAGATTACCCTTTTTCGGGTCGAACGCGGTGCGCATCAGGTGCACCCCGATCTCGGTGGCCGGCAGGTTGGCTGCCTCTCGGACAGCGATCTCAACCGCCTTCATGGCCTCGAACACCGCCGTGTCGTACTTCCCGCGGTGGAACAGGCTCCACACGTCCTCACGGATAGCAGGGTGCAACGCCTCCTTCGGCAGCATGCGAGTGCTCAGGCCGAGTTGTGGTTGCGCCGCGATCCGCCGCCCCTTCCGGCTGACCTGTCGGTTCGTCGGGTGGAACTCCTCGCCGCCACCCGTCAGGTTGACCAGAACCGGCATGAGAAGTCCTTCCCTCTCAAGCCAGGCCCATGCTTCCGCGATGGCTTCCTTGACCTCGGGGTGGCGATCGGCTGGGTACGGACTCCTGGAGCCAAGCCGGCCATCCGCGTACTGAACAGTCGCGAAGGCGAACCCGAGGAAGGTTTGAAGGGCGAGAGGCATCCCTGGCATTGTCGAGGGTCGCGCCAGGGTCGGCAGCAGCCTCAAACCGATCTCGTCCGGCTCCAAGGCCAGAAGTATGTCGGCTTCGTCAGGCAATCCCTCGAAGTGCATGCCCGGCTCTATCCCTCCGCGCCGCCGTCGTTCTCGCTCGTAAGTTGATCGGGGCGCAGGCCCTCGTCCGGCTTGGCGTCCTGTCGGTCTCGAAACCTGACGCCGGCCCCGCCTCCGTTCTCGGGCGTGAACTCGATCCCACCGGCCTCAAGGGCCTGCCGTAGGTCGTCGGTCGTTCGCTCCCGAGCGGGACGCTTCCCTGTCTCAAAATCCGCAATCGTCGCCCGAGACACCTTGCTCTCGCGGGCAAGGTCTTCGCGCGTCCAATCCAGCAGCGCCCGTGCGGCTCGGCACTGAGCCCCAGAAATAGGTTTTTCGTCGTAAATCATAAAAAACAGCTTGCTGCGGACCTGATATCAGATTATATAACTGAAATCAGACGAACCGCAAGGCCACCCGATGCGCTACGCCAACCTCATCCCTCACTCGCACATCGCCCGCACTGCCGATCCGCGCCTGACCGCCGATGCCCGCCGCGCTTTCATCATCACGAAGGCCGCCGTCGTCGCCTCGACCGAGAGCGCCAAGCGCTTCGCCGCCACCGTCGCCCCGCTGGTCAACCGCGACGGCACGTTCGACCGCTTCGCCATCATGCGTGCTGCCATCCGTTCGGCCCAGGCCCGCATGGAAGTGACCGGCGACGCCTGGGGCGTGTGCATGTCCTACGCGCTCAAGGGCGCCTGGGCCGCCGCCAAGGCTTCCCGTGCCTACCGCGCGCACTGAGGTCGGACCGATGGCCTCCGACCTGATCCGCTCCCCTGCCGTCCGCCTGCTGCACGCCCGGCAGGATCACGCGATCTGCCTGCGCCTTGCGGCATCCTACCGCCAGCGCATCGCGGCCGGCGAGACCGACCAGCGCGCGGCCCATGCCTGGGCGCTTGGCAACGCCCGCCGCTGGCGCCTCGTCGCCGCCGAACTGAGCGAGGCGCGCTAATGGCCGCCCTGCCCCGCCGAACCGTCCTCGGCGCCTTCCTCGTCGTTGTGTCCTCGCGGGTGCCGGCCATAGCCTTCGACCGGGTGCTGCCGGCGATCCGTTGGGCCGAGAAAGCCGATGCTGCCTATCTCGCCTCGGGCCGTGTCGCGGCCGATCTCGCCGACGCAGGGTTGCCGATGCCCGCCGGCTGGCGCGCATACCGGGCTTCCCTGGCCCATGTGCGTTGGCTGGCCCGCCTCGACCTCTACGCCCTGACGCCGACTACGCCCGAGACCGCCGCGGCGCTGGCCGCCTATCACACGGCGCGGGGCGAGCGGGCCGGTAGCGCAGGCGCCCGCCGAGCTGCCCGCCGCCGGCTCCGCAAGGTGTTCGCCCGCCCCGGGGCCGTGCTGCCGCCCCGGCCGACCTAACCGGCACCGCCTCCCCCTTCTTCTCGACCGCCTGCCCTCACGAGCCCTTTGGAGCCCGAACGATGTCGCACGTCCATTTCCCCGATTTCAGCCAGTCCCTTCGCCCCGTCGTCCTCGACGCGGAGCGCATCCCCCTCCATGCGGACCCCATCCTCGCGGCGATCGAGCGTCATTCCGAGGCATGGAGCGTGTTTCAGGTCGCCCCCAACGGCGAGACCGCGATGCGCGCCGAGGACGATGCGGACGCCGCTCTTATGGCGCTGCTCGGCACGCCCTGCGCTACCCGCGCCGGTATGCTCTGCCTGATCCGCCATCTGCGCTGGTTCCTGGCCGAGGAGGCATCCAACGCTGACAGCCACGGCGATGCTTGGGCCATTGCGCAGGCCCGTGAGGCCGACCTGTCCCACTGCCTGGGCGTGGAGCCGGTCCAGCGCCTGCCCTTGGCCCTGCCGTCCGGCCGCCTGATCGGGCCGACGATTGATCTGCGCCCAGCGCCGACGCCCGCGCGTCTCGCGCGCACCCTGCCCGTGGGTGCCGAGCTACTGGCCGCCCTCGTCGTCATCGGCGATGGCGCTGTCCTCACGGGCCTCGCCTCGCTGCTCTGAGTAACCCGCCGATCGCAACCCATTCGGTCTATCGAGCTATCAAGTTAAGGAAAACACTTCAATGCGTGCAATCAAGCTACTGCAACGTGATCCTGCGAAGCCGAGCCTGCGCGAGCGGTTCGCGTTGATGAAGGCCAAGGCCGCGGGCCTCGCGGCCGAGACGAGCCAGGGCCGCCGCGCCATGCTAGCCGGGTCCGTGGCCGCCGCCCTACCGCTGCCGGCGCTCGCCGCAACAGTACGGGCCAGCGCTCGCGAGGCCGAGTTCTTGGCGCTCGCCCCCAAACTCCTGCCACTGATCCGCCGCGTCGGCCCCGCGCAGGACGAGGCCCATCGCCTCTACAGCGCCGGGGATGCTGCGGCCGGGGATTATCCGGGCTGGACCCGTGAAGACACCAGTGCAGCCGATGCCTGGAGTGAGAAGGCCAAGGCGACGCGGGACGCCAACGGATATGACGAGGCATGGGCCTCGGCTAACACACTCTCCATCGCCCTCGCGCGTCTGGCCGATCCCTACGTCAACGAGCCGATGCAGACCTTACCGGGCATCATGCTCAAGGTCGCGCTCGCCGATTTGAGCGAATGGTGGGGTGAGAGCGCCTTGACCGACGTGTCCCGGCTCGCGGCCGAGCACTTCGGCCTGCCCGCCCCGGAGCCGTTTTTTCAAGAGCTTGTAGAGGCCGGCGTCGAGCCGGACGACGAGGACGAAGACGACGACGCTACCTCCGCCACTTCGCCGATTGCCTGAGGGGAGCGCGCATCATGACCAAGCTCAACAACGCTCGCCCGCAAGCCCAGCCGGCCGCCTCGCACGCCGATCAACGCGACCGGGCCGCTCGCCTCCGCGACACCGCCGGGCGGTTCACCAAAAGCCAGGATGGCGCATCTCCGGCCCCCGTCAGCGACAGGCAGGACGCTCCCGATCCCGCCCTTGCAGCGATCCAGACGCACGTCGCGGCCAGCGCTGCTTTCTTAGAGGCCTGCAACCTTGCTGATGAGGCGTGGCGCCGTGAGCAAGGCCTGGATACGTCCGAGGAAGCGATGGCGTCCGCTCGTGCGGGTTGGGAGGCTGCGAACCACGCGGAAGTGATGGCGTGGCACGCGGTAGCCGAGACGCGGCCGACGACCTTCGCGGGGTTCGCGGCGAAGGTCAGACATCTGCAAAAATGGGGCATCGAGAACGACGCGGCGGAAGGTGCTCCGTCTCTCGAAAGCGTTCTGGAAGCCGTGGCTGCGGATGCAGAACGGTTAATCCAATCCCAGCCTAGTCCAGGCGATCGGCCCGCCACTGTCGAGGGCTCGGCACCCATCGACTTCAAGGCGAATGATCCTGGCGTCCCGCTCCGTAGCGCGGAAGAATGGGCTGGTATCTCGCAACACGCGCTCGGCCTGTGCGTCGCCGATCGCCTTCTCCGCATGGAGAAGCCCGAAATGGTCTCCTTCGTTGAAGGGATCGTGTCTGAGACCGGAAAGATTGAGCCGCTCCTCGACTTGATGGGGCTGGTTCGGGATACGCGGGAAGCGATGGAGGCCCTGGCTGATATGGCGAGGGCAACCGAGGCCCGGCTATTCATCGCCACATCCGCTGTGATCGTTTCGCCCACATCCACGGAAGCTTGACGATGAGCAACGTTCTTACATTCGCCCCGCGGCCCAAAATGGTCGCTCCCGTCGAGCCGGCACCGATGGGGGAGGCGGAAATCCGCACCTGCCTCGGCGAGGCCCTGCAAACCGCCCTCGATGCTGCCGATCACATCATCGCCGTGCTGGATCGCATGGAGGGTGAGATTAAGGCCGAGAATAGCGCCGACGCTGCGCCTGCTTGTGTCGCACCTGAGAGCAGAGTCGTGTGGTTGCGCAAAAATGATAGTGTCCGCGAGGCAGAAGCGCCCGAGACCGCCGCGACAGATGTAGCCGCTGCGCACGCAGGCCCCTCATGGGGCGCCCGAGGGAACATTGTTTCAGATACCAGCGGGGCGCCGCTTGATATGGTGGCGGGAGGGGGGCGCTAACGATCTGCTGATCGCGAGGTGCCGGATCACTGCGGCGAGGCAATCGCTTGGTTCAGGGCCTCGCGGATCGACAGGATGAAGTCTCTATCCTTTGTCTGTAGAGCGCGGCGTTCGCCAGCGTTGGTGACAAGATTGAGGGTGTATTCGTTCTTCCCCTTGATAATTGCGAACAGGCCCAAAGCAGCCATGCCGAGGCCAATCAAAGCTGCGGCGACCTGGCCAGTCGTAAGAAAGCCTACGCCAATCAAAAGGAAGACGGCACCGATCACCTTGTCGGCACCGAAACGGTTCTCGCTAATCGAGAAAGAACTGAGCGCTCGGATCGGGTAGGTCACACCATTGATGACAGCTTTGGCGCTGTCGATCCGAACGCCGCGGTCATCAAGCAGGTAGGGTGAGGACATGACTCGCCGCGGATCTGCAAACTAAGGTAGCGCCACCGTAGATTGCCGCCCTACTCATAGATGTATCCCCTCGGTCACACTCTCACCGCGCTCTACGCTTTATTCCGACAGGACGTTTCTCCGAGTCCGCAACGGATGGTTTGCGGACCTTCAATCGGAACGGGCACTCGGTCTCAACGTCGTGCCGCAGCGCGTTCGAGTCGGGCGGCAGTGTCCTTCGTGATGGCACTGCCATGTCCGAAGCAAACCGCCTGCGGGGCGAGGGCAGCAAGCTTGCGCTGGCTCCGCCGTCCCTCTCCCTCGTCCTCGAAGCCGACAGGATCGCCGAGGCCCAGGTTGTTCATGAACACGTCGCCCGCAATAAGCAGCCGTTGGCCCTGCCACAGGAACCCGACCTGACCCGCACAGTGGCCTGGGAGATGAACCGCCCGCAGGCCGCCCGCAAGCGGCAGCGTCTCACCGTCTGCGATGTGCTGGTCGATGCGGAACGGCTCCATGCGCTCATCCGGCTTCCAGACGAGGCGGAACAGGAGGCTCGGCAACCAGCCGCGACCCGGTGTCATGGTCCGGAACGGGCCGCCACTCTCAGCCAAGGGCACGTCAGCAACGTGCATGTAGGTTCGCGCGCTGGTCGCCCGCACGAGTGCGGCGGCACTACCGATGTGATCGGGATGACCATGTGTGAAGACGAGGTGCTTGAGGTCGTTCGGCTTGCGCCCGAGCTTGCCGACCGCTGCCAGCACGGTGTCTGTCTTGCCGGGGAAGCCCGCGTCGATGAGGACGAGGTCCGGCCCGGCATCGAGCAACACCGCGTTGGCATTGCCCATCGGCACGAGGTAGGCGCCGTCGATGATCTTTTTCAAGGTCGTGATCCGATACGCTTGCGGCGGCTTGCTCGTAGCCCGGACGCGAAGGTCCGAGAAGGGTCGAAAGCGGAAGCCATTAGCGGCTTTGGCCCATCCCAGCTTGGTGTTCACCGGGCAGTCCATCATCAAGACCCGCCCCGGCTCGCGCGCACCAGACCGCTACGCGGCTGCTGCCGTAGGCATATAGCTCGAAACGCCCTAAGCAACGTACTTTGCTATCACGCTAAGGATGCACGCTCCTACGGATGAAGTTCACTATGCCCGTACCGCGCTTGTGGCGTTGCGCGGTACGGCGATTAGGCGACTGGAGGCTTGCCGTGCTTGGTGAGCACGTCGTTGATGGCTTCGGTCATCACGTCCTGAAGGGTACGCTCGCGATCAAGGGCGACCATCTTGAGTGCCTTCCAAGCTTCGGGACGGGCTCGAACCAAGATGCCCTTGCGCCCATCGGCTTGCCGGGCGGGAGCGCTGTTCCCGGCAGCTTCGGTCTCGCGCGATGGCTCTGTCGTGCTGGCCCCCGTCTCGGCTGCGACCTCGACCGGCTTTGCGGCGAGCCTGGACCCCAGGTTTGCGAAGCTCGGCTTCTTGCTCAACGCTTTTTCCCTTCCTTGATCCTGAGCGCTCGGCGGGTCTCCTGCCACAGGTCGCTGACCTCTGAAGCGGCGGTGCTGCCGGGCTCGAATTCTCCGACTGCCTGCCCGCTCGCCAGCGCGTGAGCGAACGCAGCCCTCGTAGTGATCTGCCCGGCCCATGGGGTCGCGCCCATCCCGAACAGCGCTTCGCGCGCCTCGGTCACGACATGGGCCGGCGTGATGCCTCGACGCGGCGGGGCCGAGTTGATGACGGGCAGGACCGGCTTGTTGATGGCCCGCGCCATTTCGAGGGTCGCGGCGACGGCGGCGATGTCGAACACCGCCGGCCGGAATGGGATCACAGCGAGGTCTGCGACCCGGAGTGCCGCGGCGATGTCGGCGGTGTTGTGAGGCGGGGTGTCTATGAAGACCCAGCCAACCCCGTCGCGCTTTGCAGCCTCAATCGTCTCAGGTAGGTCGCGCGCCTCGCACTTCACGAGGACGGGCGTCTCTGCCTGCCGGAGTTCATGCCATAGGGCGAGGCTGCCTTGTGGGTCCGTGTCAATCAGGACGGCGGGCGCGTTTGGCGCATCGGCGTAGACCGAGAGGTGAGCGCAGAGCGTGCTCTTCCCGCTGCCGCCCTTCCGGCTCGTGAAGGCAACAACCTTCATGGCTGCCCACCGACGAGCGGCCCCCAGGACGTGCAATCGAGATCGGGCGGCTGCGTGCCCTTGCTCTCGATGCGAACACAGTAGGTCATGCGGTGCGTCCAACGATCATGGAGGCGGTAGCTCGCGCTGCTGCTGCCGGCGACGACCTCGTACCGCCATAGGTAGGCGTTCGCTATCGCAGCGACGGCACCAATGCCGATGATAGCCAGTGCGATGACTCGCAACGCTCGTACCCCTGTACCTCGCTGCGCACCTACCGCAGCATCGTGAAACAGAAGTAAAGCCGTTTCCCCGTTCATCGGCAGGCCCGTATTTTTGTACGTTGCTATCATCGTAGCGCCGTAGATACCTATTGCGCTGCGCCCCTATCGGTCGTAGCTTTCGATAAGTGGTGTTCTCGAAAGTATCGCAAGGGCAGACCGAAAGGGCCGTGAAGGAATGAAGCCCGAGCTATACCGCAGCCGAGCAAGTCGCCAAGTTGGCGACATGAATGCAGATGCCAGCTTGGCGCCTGCATCGGACGTGGCCGCCAACATGGCGCCGACGTTGCACGGCGTGGCAGCCACATCGCCCAGCGGTCTCGCCAACTTGGCGACTCCTGCTAGCCTCCCCGCCGAGGCCGCTGCGATCGTCCAGGCGTATCAGCGGGCGAGCAAGGCCGACGCGACGGTGCGGGCCTATACCGGCGACGCACGGGTGTTTTAGGATTGGTGCGCTCAGTACGGGTTCCGATCCCTGCCGGCGACGCCGGAGACCGTAGCTGGGTTCCTCGTCCACGAGGCGGAGGCTGGGCGGTCGGCATCGACCATCGGCCGGCGCTGCGCCGCGATCCGGTACGCGCACAAGCTCGCTGGCCAGCCGGACCCGACCGACGACGAGGGCGTGCGAGCGGCGAGCAAGGGCATTCGACGCAGGATCGGCACGGCACCGACCCAGAAGGCTGCCGCGACCGCCGACATCATGGCCGCGATCCTGATGCGGACGCCGGACACCCTGACGGGCAAGCGCGATCGGGCGCTGCTGGCGCTTGGGTTCGCTGGCGCCTTCCACCGGTCTGAGCTTGTCGCGCTCGACGTGGCGGATCTGCGCGAGGATGCCAAAGGGCTGCGCGTCATGGTGCGCCGGTCCAAGGTCGATCAAGAGGGGCGCGGGCTCGAAAAGGCTATTCCCCACGGGCGTTTCATCCGGCCCGTTGCACTAGTGCGGGAATGGCTCGATGCCGCTGGGATCACGGAAGGCCCCCTGTTCCGGCCGGTGTCGCGGTCGGGGAACGTGCGCCGTAGGGGTTCGGCGGAGGATGTAGGAACCGAACTCTCTGAGCCTCGACTGACAACCCAGGCCGTCGCCGACATCATCAAGCGGTACTGCACGGCTGCCGGGCTCGATGCCTCGACGTTCGGGGCGCACTCGCTGCGGGCCGGCTACATCACGTCAGCCGCCGAGCGCGGCGCCGACCTTGCCCGCATCATGGATCAGTCGGGACACCGCGATCCGCGAACGGTCGTCGGCTACATCCGGCGCGCGAACGCCTTCAAGGGGCATTCGGGGAGCGGGTTTCTCTAACCCAAAGCCTACGCCGGTTCCTTGGCCAGCGCATCGAGGGCCTGGGCCAGCCCGCGGAATGAGAGCGGGATGGCGATGTCCTGGCCGGCGGCGTTCTTGAGGGTGATGCGTCCGGGCTCAGCCGAGCCGCGCCAACGGCGCAGCACATCCTCGCGCACGCTCGCCTCCGCCACGCAACCGCCAGGCAAGCAGCGCCGCCAGGCCAGCTCGAAGCCCACCGTGTCCTTCTCGTCGGCCAGCACCCGTACGCTGCCCGGCAGGGCGACGTTAGGCGGCAGGATCGCGGTGACCTGCAATGGCTCGCTCGCCGAGATCCGTCCGATGGCGATCTGCGCGATCGGCTGGGCCTGACCCTGCACCTGCATGGTCTGGGCCGCCTCGCAGATCCGCACCGGCTTGTCGCCGCCGCCGCGCTGGCAACGCAGCACCCAATCGCCGAAGCTCGCCGTGGTGCTGCCAGGCTCCGTCGGCACCGGGGCAGGTTTAGCCGTAGCCGCCGGCGCCGGTTTGCCGCCCTGTGCGAGGGCGAGCGCGCCTGGAAGCGCGGCAGGGCCGGCGCAGAGCAGTCCGAGGGCTACGAGGCGGGTGGCGATCGCAGGCATGACGGGATCTCGGTTCGATTGAAATAAGAACGGCCCACGCAGGAGGATGCGTGGGCCGTGATGTTGTCTGATGGTCCGGTCCTAGAACCGGACGTTGAAGTTGCCCTTGACGCCGTGGTCCTGGGCACGGGGGCCGACCTGGCCGGTGTAGTTCAGCCCGATCGTGGCCGCCGAGGTCACCTGCCAGTCGAGGCCGGCCGAGGTCACCAGCGCGTCCCGGTCGATCGGCACGCCCGAGGCGATGAAGCTCGGCCCACCCGCGCCGAAGCTCAGAAGCGCCGCCGGCACCACGTCGCCGAAGGCCCGGCGGTAGCCGATCAGGCCGCGGGCGACGAGCGGACGGTTGTCCCCGAACGCATCGCCGAGCACGAACTGGCCCTGGAGGCCGGCGGTGGCGGTTTGGATGTCGTAGTCGCGGCCGGCCACCGTCAGCGCCGCGATCCCGCCCTGCTCGGTCAGGCCGTCGCGACGGATGTGGATCGCCGCCCCGCCCGCGAACGGCTCGACGTAGCCGGTCGCCGTGCCGATGCGGTAGCCGACCTCGCCGAAGCCCTGCACCGTCTCGCCGCCGGCCTTGCCCGACAGGCTCTGCGAGAAGCCGGGGAACGCGGCCGTCCGTCGTGCCGCCAGCTCGTTGCCGGCATAGGCTGCACCGAGCCGGACCTGGAGCGGTCCGACCGGGCCGCGGGCGTAGACCGCCCCGTAGGCGCTCTCCACCGTACCCGAGGACAGCCGGCCGGTGACGTCGAACCCGGTGAAGCTGTAGCCGCCGGCCACGCCGACCCGCCACGCCGACAGGTCCGCACCGGCGCCCGTCAGGCCCGACAACGCAGTCTCGGCCCCGAGCACGAAGCCGCTGGTCTGGCGCGACAGCCCGGCGGCGTTGCCGTTCGAGGCGGTGTTGCCGAAGGCGCCGAACGCCTGGCCCCAGACTGCGTAGGCCGGCACCACGAGCTGCGTCGGCACCGCCGAGAGCGTGGGTGCGCGGCCCGGCAGGTCGGCGGTGTAGGTCCCCGGCAGGGTCGAGCCCGGCGCGAAGCGCTGGCCGACGCTGCCGGGCGCACCGAAGCCGCCGGCAAAGCCGTTGCTCTCGCCGAAGCGCAGGTGATCGAGGATGGTCTCGCGCACGAACGTGGCGCCCTCGAACATCGTCGTCACCGCGCTGGCGTAGACCTCACCCGACAGAGCATTGAACGCCTGGCGTGACTGCGCAGCCGAGAGCACCGCGATCGCGTCGTAGATCGGCGTGCCGACTCCGAGCGCCTGGGCGGCGGCGGCGACGTTGGCCTGGTTGCGGGTCTGCGCCGTGGCGCCGAAGGCCAGGTCGTTGCGGGCGAGGCGCAGGTAAGCGTCGTTGGCGTCGTAGGTCAGGAACGGCGTCAGGAAGGCGAAGTTCGAGGTCACGCCCGCGAACCGCCCGGTCAGGCCGCCGGCCGCCGTCAGGATGGTGTAGCGCGTGCTCGGCGCATACGCCCCCGTGCCGGCGGTGACCTGAACCGTGCCGCCCTGCAGCGTGGCGGTGCCGGTGCTCGCGATGCGGTCGGACTGCCCGGCCGCATTGGCATCGACCCGGTAGATCGACTGGCTGGCAAACAGCACGTTGCCGTTGACGGTCAGCGTGCCGAGGCTGCCGACCGCGGTGCTGGTCCCCGGCGCGACGATCGCACCGGATTGGGCGACGAGGCCGCCGATGGTCCCAGTGCCGCCGACGACCGCAGCGTTGGCCACGGTGACCACCGTGTTGGCGAGGCGGCCGTTGACCACGAACCCACCCGTGGCGACCGTGGCCGGGCCCGAGAGGGTGCCGGTGCCGGTGTAGGTCAGCGTGCCGGCACCCTGCTTGACGAAGCGGCCGGTGCCGTTCAGCGCGCTGCCGAGCGTGGCGTCGGCGGCCTGATCGATCACCAGCGCCGCGTTGTTGGTGATGGCACCCGAACCGAGCCCGGCGGCTGCCGTCACGAGTGTCCCCGCGCCGACCGTGGTGCCGCCCGAGTAGGTGTTGGTGCCGGTGAGCGTCAGCGTCCCGGTGCCGAGCTTGGTCAGGCTGGTGGCCGAGCCGCCGTCGACGATCGTGCCGGCGTAGGCCGTCGAGCTGTTGTCGCCGTTGGTGGCGAGCGCGCCGTTGCGCAGGATCGCCCCACCGTTGCTGCCCGAGAGCGAGCCGACGGTGAACGCCGTGCCGCCGAGATCGACCGTGCCGTTGTTGGTCAGCCCGGTCACCCCGGCAAGCGGGCCGGTGAGGACGAAGCTGCCGCCCGCCGCATTGGTCACCGCCCCGGCGATCCGGCCCGACGCGGTGATCGCGCCGGCGTTCGTCACTGCCCCGTTGATCGTGCCGGAGGTGGCCAGGCTGCCGCCGGTCACCGCCACCGCGCCGTTGATCGTGCCGGTGTTCGTCGCGGTACCGGCACTGTTGGAAAGCCCGCCGTTCAGCGTGCCGGCATTGCCGAACCCGCCGGCGTTGGCGACGCCGCCGTTGAGCGTGCCGGTGTTGGACAGCGTCCCGGCATTGGAGACCGGCGCGGAGGCCGTGGTCCAGGTGCCGGTGTTGGTCAGCGTGCCGCCGGCGTCGTTGCGGGCGTTGCCCTGCCACAGGCCGGCATTGCTCACGCTGCCGGTGTTGGCCGTGAGGTTGCCGGTCCACGCGCCGGTGGTGCGGTTGGCGATCGTGCCCGGGGCGGCGTTGCTCACGTCGGCGTTGTAGCGGCCGTCGTTGACCACGCTGCCGGTATTGGCCAGCGCGTCGGTGATCGTGCCGCCCTGCGCCACCGCGATCGAGCCGGAATTGACGATCCCGGCCGGCGCCGTGAGGCTGCCGCCCGAAGCCACCGTCAGGCTACCGGCATTGGTGAGCAAGCCGGCGATCCCGTAGGCGCCCGAGCCCGTGACCGCCAGCGTGGCGCCACCGGCATTGCGGAACGTGCCATTGCTTGCCACGTTGCCCGTCACCGTGAACGTGCCGGCGTTGTTGGCGATGGCCCCGTCGATGCGCCCGGCCGACGCCGTCACCGTGCCGGTGTTGCTCAGCCCGTCCGCGATCGTGCCGGAGGTGGTCAGCGTGCCGCTGTTGGCGACCCCGCCGTTCAGGCTGCCTGTGTTGTTGGTGCTGCCCGCGTTGGTCAGAGCGCCCGCCACGCTGCCGCTGTTGGCAAACGTCGCGGCGTTGGCCACCGGGCCGGCGAGCGAGCCGGTGTTGGCCAGCGCGCCGGCCGACACCGTGGTGGTCCCGGTGTAGGTGTTGGCCCCGGACAACGTGAACGTGCCGGTCCCGACCTTGATCAGCCCGCCGGTGCCGGAGATCGTGCCGGCATAGGTGGTCGAGGCGTTGCTTCCGCCGGTGGTCAGGATGCCCGAGGCCAGCGTCACGCTGCCCGCGCCGGCGAGCGAGGCGATGGTCTGGTTGAAGCTCGCCAGGTCCATCCGCGCCCCGGGCGCGATGGTCACCGTGGAACCCGCCGAGAACGCGTTGACCGCGCCGGCCTGCAGCGTCCCGGCGTTGATCGCGGTCGCGCCGGTGTAGCCGTTGGCGCCCGACAGGGTCAGCATGCCGGCCCCGACCTTGGTCAACGCGGTGGCACCCGTGATCTGTCCGGCATAGGCCGACGACGTGCCGTCCGAGCCCGTCTGCAGCGTGCCGCCGTTGGCGATCGTGGCGGCCGCCGTCGAACCAGCCAGCGAGCCGACGCTCAGGCTGTTGCCGCCGAGGTCGATCGCGCCGTCATTGGTAAGGCGGCCGATGCCGGTGAGCCCACCGGTCACCGTGAACGTGCCGCCGGCCTGGTTGGCGACATCGCCGTTGATCTGGCCCTGCGCGTTCACCGTCCCGGCGTTGCTCAGCGTGCCGTTGACGATCCCGGTGGTGGTGAAGGTCCCGGCCAGGATCGCCGCGGCGCCGTCGATGGTGCCGGTGTTGGTGGTGGTGCCGGCCAGGTTGGTCAGCCCGCCGCCGATCATGCCGGCGTTGGTCAGCGTGCCCGTGTTGGCCGCCGTCCCAGTGATCGTCCCGGTGTTGCCGGCCGAGCCGGCGTTGCTGAGGTTGCCCGTCACCGTGCCAGCGTTGGCGAAGGTCGCGTTATTGGCCACGTTCGAGCTGATCGAGCCGCCGCCGGCGATGACGAGCGTACCCGCCTGCACCGTGGTGGCGCCGGTGTAGCTGCTCGCCCCCGTGAGCGTCAGCGTGCCCGCCCCGAGCTTGACCAGGCCGATCGTTCCGCCCGTGCTGGTCAGCGCGTTGGCGATGGTGGCACCGACGTTCGTGTCGACGTTGACGAAGCTCTGGCCCGGCGTGGTGAAGGGGTCGCCGGTGAGGTTGAGCGTGCCGGTGCCGGCAAGCTGGAAGCCGTCCACGGTGAACTGCAGCCCCTGCAGGTTCTGCGCGCCCGCCACCGTGACCGTGCCGGCCGTCGTGCCGAAGATCCCGACGCCCGAGCGCCAGACGTCGTTGACCTGCCCGCCCGGCAGCGTCGTCCAGTTCGTGGTGGTGGAGTTCCAGGTCCCCGTGCCGCCCTGGGGACCGGCCGTGGCGCCAGTGGTGTCGGTGCCGTCGAAGTACTGCACTGACTGGTTGCCGTTGGTCAGCAGCACGTTCACCTGGTTCGGGATGGTGGTGTAGACCAGCGCTGAGGTGCCGGCGCTCGGCGTGGTCACCGTGCCGAACCCGCCCGTCAGTGTGCCGCCGTAGTTGTACAGCTGGTAGGCGCCCGAGACCGGTGCGGTCGCCGCGTTGCTGGCCGCCACGAGGTTGAGCGTGCCGGCGAGCGCCAGGTTACCGCCGACGTTGATCAGGTCGTTGCTCGCCCCGCCGACGAAGCCCGGCGCGCCGAGCTCGTACAGCGAGGTCGAGGCCGCGTTCAGGGTGTAGTTGCCGGCCACCGTCAGCGTGCCGGGCGAGTTGCCAGCCGAGACCGTGCCGCCGTTGACCACTACTGAGCCGGCGATGGTGCCCGAGCCGTGCAGCGTGCCGCCCGTGTTGACGTTGACGACCGCCGCGTTGCCGGCCGTGTCGCCGAACACCGCACCCGTCGCACCGGGCCCGCCCACCGACAAGATGCCGGCGTTGACATTGGCCGTGCCGGTGAACTGACCGTTGGTCGCCGAGTTCGTGCCGTTGAGGATCGTCGTGCCGCTGCTGTTCTGATTGAGCACGCCCGCGCCGGTGACGGTGTTGGCGAGCGTGATCGCACCGGTGTTGGTGAGGTCCAGCACGCTCGGGCCGTTGCCGCCGTTCGCGGCCGCGTTCACGATCGCGATGTTACCGGTCAGCGTGCCAGGCATGTCGCCGATCACCAGCGTGCCGCCATCGATCTGCACCGCATTGGCGCCGGCGCCACCCGTGGTGGCGATGGTGCCGTTGTTGGTGAGCCCCGCCGTACCGGTGCCCGCCACCCGCAGGCCGATCGCCCCCTGCACCGTGGTGCCGGCCGCCACCGTCGCGGTGTTGCTTGCGCTGTTGCCGGTCAAGAAGATGCCGGTGTTGCCCGCGCCGCCGGCCGCGATGGCGCCGTTGGCAGTGACCGCCACCGCACCCGTCGTCCCCGTCGCCATCACGCCCGACCCGTTCGTCGTTGTGATCGCCCCCGCCGACACGGTGACCGTACCCGCGCCTGCCGTGATTGCCCGAACGCCGGCGGCGACCGTGCTGACAGCGCCTGTGGAGTTCACAAGGATGGTGCCGGCACTTGCTGCGTTGGCAATCTGCGCGTCGATGCCGATGCTTCCGGCCGCCGTCGTTGTGATTGTGCCAGCGCCTGTTACCGAGACCGCGCCAGTGCCGGCGCCCTGAGAGTAGGCGCGCACACCCTGGTTGCGAGACAGGATCGACCCGTCGGCAGCAACGGACAGGGTCCCGGAACCGGTTGCCGTGGCGAAGATACCGGATTGCGGCGCAGTTCCACTCCCGATCGTACCGCTCACGGAGGTCGTCACGGTGACGTTGCCGGCGCCTCCGCTCGACTGGGCAACGATTGCGTTCGTAAAGGCGCCACCCGTCACCGAGATCGCACCCGTATTGCTCACGGAAATACCTCCCGTACCGGACGTGATCGCGTTGATGGCCGTTCCGCCCGTCGCACCGGTTGCGTGCTGCAAGGCTGCCGCGTTGTTGACAGTAATCAACCCGCCAGAGTTGGTCGCGTTGATCGCGGTGGCACCCGCCCCACTCTGGATCGTGCCGCCTCCGGTGTTGACGGTGACCGCCCCGGCATTGGCCGTCGCGTTGATCGCAGTACCGCCCGCAGTGACGTTGCCGACCGCAATCGGTAGGCTCGCCGTGCCGACCGTCACATTGCCGCTTCCGGCCGTCGTCGCGTTGATGCCGGTCGTTCCGGCGGTCACAGTTCCCGAACGGGTGATCAGAACATTCCCAGCATTGCCTGCTCCGGTGATCGCTGCATCAATACCGATCGTGCCACTCGTCCCGCCTGTGCCGGCGACAGTGATGGCCGTGTTACCGATACCGGGACCTGCACCGGTCTGTCGGACGTAGATGCCTGCCTGCCCCGTGCCCGTCACGGTGCCCACCCCGTCGATGCTGATAGTGCCCGTACCGCTCTGGGTCGTGCTGATGCCGCGGCCGGAGTTGGTGCTGATGGCCCCGCCCGCCACGATGCTGATCGCGCCGGCGCCGCTCACTGTGACGTTGATGCCGTTCGAGGCGCCTGCAACAGGCCCGAGAGGGTTCGCTGCGGTGCCAAGCGTAACGCTACCTGGGCCGTTGTCGGAATGAATACCCTCCTCGGTCATACCGGTAATCGAGCCGTTCCCCGTGATGAGGAGGTCGCCCGTACCCGTGCCGTTACCGGAGAAAATGCCGTACTGACCAACGATAGTGCCTGTGTTCGAGATCGTGCTGCCGGTTCTCACATAGATGCCGCTGGCGCCGCCATTACGACCCGTGATTGTGCCGGTGTTGTTGACCGTTCCGCCGTCGACCCGGACGCCGTCCTCGACACCCGATGACGTCGGGGTAATCGTGCCGTTGTTAGTAAAAGTCGCGCCGCCGGCGACGTAGACGGCGTTTGCGTTGCTGCCCGCATCGAAGGGCAAACCGGCTGTTGTGAGCGTGCCACCCGATCCCAGCACGAGCGTGCCGGCGTTCGCCTCCAGTGTCACGCTATTGAGTGCGCCGGTGAGCGTCTGCGTACCTGGACCGATCTTGGCGAGCACGCCGGTTGTATTGCCGTTGATCGTGCCGGCGTAGGTGCCGTTCGTGGTGTTGTCGCCGCCCACCGTCAGCGTCGTGCCGGCGGCGATGTTGATCGTGCTGCTGGCGTTTCCTCCCGCAAGCGAGCCGATCGTCTCGCCGGTCTGGGTCTGCAGCGTCGCCGCCGTGCCCGCGGTATTGCCAAACGTCACCCGGCTGATGTCGGCGAGGGCGGTACCCGCTGCGTTGTTCAGTACGAGAGTGCCGGCATTGATCGTCGTCGTGCCAGTGTAAGTGTTGACGCCCGTCAGCGTAATCGCGGCGTCAGCTCCGCTGTTGGCGATAATAATGTTACCGGGCGTACCAGCGACAACGTTGGAGAAAACACCAGAAAATATTGAGTTGTTTCCAGCGAGATCAATGGTGTTAGTCAATGCATTCGTGAGGGTGAAGCTTTGTGCGTAGGTTGCACCCACTTGGTCGAGTTGGAGCGTGCCCCCCTCGAACCGAGGATTGAACGTTACATCAAGATTACTGGTGAGGTAGACGTTGCCCGCACCGGTGATGTTGTTGGCGGAGATGACGACGAGCCCGTTGCCCGTCTGGACGCCGGCCGTCAGGGCGGTGTTGCGCGCACCGGCATCGACGTAGGAGCCGCCGCCGCCGCCGCTGGCTCCCCGACCAGGGTTACCGTCGCCGCCGCCACCGCCGCTATAGCCGCCGCCACCGCCGCCGCCGTCATAGCTGCCGCCGCCGCCGCCGCCGAAGCCGCCATCGCCGCCGAAAGTCCCGCCACTGCCGCCCGCGAGACCCGCCCCGTAGCCGGCGCCACCGAAGCCACCGCCTTGGGAGTTCGTGACGCTCGCGCCGCTGGTCGTTGCCGGCGGTGGCGGTGGTGCGGGTTATTCGGCAAGCACGGGCGGTGGGGCCGGGCAGGCTACGACGGACGGTGAAGCCGGCGTGAGTGAGAATGGCCTCACCGGCGGTGCCGCCGGTACGAATGGCG
>NZ_JAKSYA010000188.1:0-233 GCF_022829485.1 Methylobacterium sp. J-059 | reverse complement strand
GGACCTTCCCGTTCATCGCCAAGGCCTTCGCCGATGCAGGCTATGCCGGCGACAGGCCCGCGACCGCAACGATCATCACCGTCGACATCGTGCGCAAACCCAAGGATCAGGTCGGCTTTGCCGTGCGCCCGCGCAGATGGGTGGTCGAACGCTTCTTTGGCTGGATCAGCCGCAACCGCCGCCTTTGGAAAGACCCGGAGGCGACCCTCGCCTCAGCCCAGGCCTTCCTCTAC
>NZ_JAKSYA010000187.1:0-14399 GCF_022829485.1 Methylobacterium sp. J-059 | reverse complement strand
GGTTGTTCGCTGCAGCGCAGCGACCTAGGTTCGCAGTGCGGGACGGCGATGGCGTCGCGGTCCCGCTGTCCTTCTTGGACGTTTCCTCCCAAGACTTCGGGCCGCTCCTTCGGGGGTGGCCTTTTTTGTTTGTCTATGCCTCCGAGGCTGCAACCTCAGCAACCGGATGAGCTTCCCCTCGGGCTGCGGCCGCGGCTTGCGCCTGATCGACGGCTTCGTATCCACTTGCGGTAAGCTCGAAGATTTCGCCTTTATGGCCCATATCCTGGACCAAGTTGTAGTTCAGCAATTGATTTAGCGCCTGCTCCCAACGTGCCATTGAGCGCCTGTCCTGTGAATCTCCAAACGACCTACTTCCTGCGTTAATCTGCACGCCTCCGATGAATGCGACCTTCATTATTATACCGTGACGATCTTCAGAGGCAGCCAACAATAGCTCGACGGCATCGCCCGAAATTGTAACACTCCGCCTTCCACCAGTCGCTGGTTCGTCATAAGCGGCCGGCAGCAGATCTTTCAAAAATTGGTTTTGGTTCAGAGTGATGCCAAGATGGGCAGAAAGCAGCGATCGAAAATGGTCCGCATCATTGAAGCGTTCGATCAATCCGCGCTGCTGACACCAATTCCGGAATTCCTTCAACGCTGCGTACTGCTCGACATCTAAGCTGTCTGGGACCACCGGCGCCGTCGAGAAATAGACCAGCGCCGGCTTACCGGCCTCGATGTGCCGCTCGATCTCCTCGGCGGTGCCGCTGGCGGCTTTTCCCGTCGGCGTACCGAGACGCGTCCAGAACACGCCGATCAGCAGATCGCAGTGCTCTAGGATGCGCGTGTTGATGAGTTCCTGAGCTGTCGAACTTCCCAGCTCGGGGGCCGAATGCGTCTCCCAGCCCGTCGGCATCAATACGGCCTGCCGGCTGCGGGAGTTCACGTAGTTCCATTCGTTGACGACCTCGCGCACGATCGCGCGCTCGCGAGGCACGTCGCTCGGCGAAGCGATCATCACCGGGATGACGGTTGCTTGGTAGGCCATATCGAACTCGGCGAATCGGCGGTGCGGAATGTGTCGGTATTGCTCGCATGAGCCGGCGGGATATCCGCCGGGGTACGGTTGTTGAAGCCACTTCCTAAGATCCAGCTGCGCGTGCGCCGAACCCTGCGTTGATGATCTGCGCGCCATAATCCTTAACAAAGGCACGCAGAACATTGCCAGATTGGGGATTTGAACCTTCTATCTTCGCGTGTGCAACACTATTTTCCAGCATAGTTAGCATTGCCTGTTGTAAGTTTGCATTTGGATACAATTGATGCAAGACCTGCAGAGTGATTTTATTGACGTATTCCATTGCGGCCAGCTTACCTTGAACCTCAAGAAACGGATCATCGATTTTCATTGCAGCACCTCTGTGTGGTATGCTTCGTCACGAGACGAAGCGCTTCATATCAACCGCATTTTCGATAGTGTCATTTGCCGGAGTTAGGGCTGGAGAAAGGACATGTAGCCCTGAAAAATCAATACGAAGATCTCGATGCTTCATTTCAAAACGAGCGAACACACTCATTTCTTCAGTTAGTAGGCTCGAAGCAAGGGCTTCGTTCATCCGAGTTTGCCATCTGGGACCCATTGCTTTGAACGCGGTCACCGTTTCAGCGTCGAGGCGGATGGTAACAGGCACCTTTTTGTTTGTGGCGAGTGGACGACCTCGCCTACGAACCGACGTAAGCGCAGCGAACACCTCGGCACTATGGACCTCGTGAGCGGGACGCATCTCAGTAAGCTCGGCCTGCGTCAGCGGCGGGGCTTCGTCGGGATCTTGGGTTGGGCGGCCAGCCATGATGCGCGCTCCTCTTTACTCGCAGGACGAAGGGAAATGACCCGAAAGCCAATCGGTGCTGGCTTGGGCGTGTAGACCAACATCACCGTGTAGCGGCCGATCTTGCCAACACCCTGATACCGGGGCTCGGGGTAGGGCTCGCCAGTCTCGGGGTGCGGGCGAGTGTCTTGCCGGACCTGTGCCGTCTCAAAGGCGAAGCCATCCGCTGCACTGAACGGAAGGTGCGCGCGACCCTTCAAGGTCACGTTCTTCGCGCTTTTTTTCGGGTCGAAGTCGCACGGCATGATTTATCGTACGCACAGGAAAAACGCAGGTCAATAAATTTTAGTGCGTACATAAAACATGGGCTGTCATCCCGACGTGCAACGATGAACCACCCCGCCTTGCCGGGCGCGGGCAGGAGTCGTCCGTCATGCCGAACGCCTGCGTGCGGCTACCGCATGGCTCGGCTCGTTCTGCCCTGCTCGCGAACTCCGGATCGGGCTTTGCCGCTCGGGTCGCCCGCCGCTTGTCGGCAGCCCTTTCGAGGGTTCCAAACTCCTGATTTCACAGGGTATGGAACATCAGTAGGCGTGCGCTTCGCGGATTTGCACCCTCCCCCCTCTGCGGGGGAGGGGTGAAGGTCGAGGACCGGCCCCTTCCGTGCCAGCCGGAGCCAAGCCGTCCACTCGACTGAAACGATGCGGACCACGTTGGTGTCGTTGCGGAAGCCGGTCACCCGCCGCTCCTCAACCGTGACCAGCCCGAGCTTGCGCGCCTCCCGGATCGCGTTGCGCACCGTCGTCTCGGCGACACCGACGATCGCCGCGAGGTGTCCGACGGCGAGCCGGCAGTCGCCCCGCCGGGCGGTCTCGGCCGCGACGAGCGAGAGCACCGCCTGCTCAGCCAGGGTAAACCGGGCCGCGAGGCTTGGTGGAAGCCGCCCAGAGGCCGCCCAGCGCCGTCGACGGGCCATCGAGGCATCCGTGCGCGGACGGGCGCCCATGCGGCTCCTGGGGGCCCCTAGAGGCTTTGGGGCGTGCGTTCCGACGTCAGCCTGCCGCGCCTCGATCAGCCCCGACAACGTCTCGGCCTCGGCCTCCGACACCTGCCCGGCCCCGTAGGCCTTCCACATCAGGGCCGCCACGGCGGGCAGGGTGATTCGCGGCGCGGCCTTGATCGCACGCCTCAACTCGTCGGCAAACATGGTCCTCGGCCCCTGATAGGGCCGCGACAGGTCGTTCCGGGCCGCCGTGAGGGCGTCCGGTCCACAGGGCAAAGCCTCATCGTTGCCGGAACCAGGGTTCCGACTTGACGCCCGAGGGCGCTTCATGGCTTGTGAGGGTTGGAAACGGGCCTCACAGCCTCTCGATTTCGACGGCGCCACCCTGCCAGGGGTCGGCGCCGTTGGCTTTTCAGGGGTCGACTTGCGGCGGCGGTGTCTCCTGATGCCGGCTCACGACTCGCCACTGGGCGCGGCGTGGCCGGACATGGCATGTCGGCCGGGCCGCACGGCTAAGTCAACGTCGAGGCAATGCCCCAACCTATCGCAAATCGCCCAACCGGCCGACCAGATCGGGACGTTCAGAGGCTCGCTCTATGGCAGACCCCACGACCGGCGACCTCATTAAGGCCAAGACGATCGCCTCCGACGAGGTGAACGCCGCGGTCGACGTGTTCATGCGCGACCCGACGGTGAGCCTGTTCCGGTTCGCGAGCGGGCACACGGTCGATCCGGCCGCTGCAGTGAAGGATCACGAGCCGTCGCGGAAGGCGGTCGCCAATCCGGAGGCCGGCGATCAGTACCGCAGCGGGATGGTGCGCACCGCGATCCTCCTGGCGCGGCCGGTGGCGACGTGAAGCCCGAGCCGCCGACACCTATCGGGTATGTGTTCGCATTTTTCGCTGCGGCCGGGGCGGTGATGGCTCTCGTGTTTTGGATCTTCGGCGGCGGCACCGATCGGCTCTATATGGCCGGCTTGAGCGCTGTCATGGCCTTCATCTTTTACCTCGGCGGTCGCTCGGGGTTTATGCAGTAGATGAGCGACGACCCGTTCCACGAAGCCGTCGTAGCCCTTCGCGCGATCGGCCTGTACGTCGAGCCAACTGGCGACGACCTGAGCCTGTGGCTCGTGAATGGCGAGGAGATGACCGACACGGGCCTGATGAAGCTTGCCTCGCTGCTGGGCCTCGCGCCGGGCTCGGCGACGATCCAGTGAAAGGCGTGCCAAGGCACCGGCGCAACCCACGGCGCTGGTACGACGCCGACGGCATCGAGCAGCCGCCGGCCACGATCGCGAACAGCAAGGCGAACGGCGCCCGTGGGCTGCTAGTGTTTTGCGAGTGCGGGCACAGCGGCGCGATGTCGTTCGACGGCCTGCCGGACGATCTGCCTGTGCCGGACGTCGCCCTGCTGCTGGTGTGCTCGGTCTGCGGGCGGAAGAATCGGATCAGCACCCGGCCCGACTTCAAGGGCGCGCACACCGGGGCGGGGCCGAAGCTGCGGTCGGTGGAGTAGCGCGGCCAGCGCCTGTCCGCCGCGTTTCGCCTCCCGGCCCGCGCCCCTACCCCCGCCGGCCCACATCCGGCGAGACCCATGGCATCACCCGCACCGATCCGACCCACGCCCTCCGACGTCCAGGCCTGGCGTAACGCGCTCGAAGCCATGAAGCCCACGGTGCCGCCTTGCCCGGGCTTCTCGGCTCAGCGCTGGCAGGAGGCGCGCGAGGCGGCGATCGACTTCCTTTATCGGTTCGGTGCCGCTGCGGTTTACCAGCTAGTTGACGAAAACCGCCCTTAGTTTGCTAACATGCGCCGGTGAGACGGGGGGATGAGCATGGCGTTCGGCGTTCCAGGCAAGACACCAACGACCCACGAGGACTGGCAGCGGCGTGTACTGGATGCGCTCGATGCATTCAGTCCAGGCGCTCCAATTGACGAAGCAAGCTTGCTTGCGGGCCGGTCAAGCCAGATTGATCGAATGATTGAGACTGTGTTCCAGCGTGGGCAGCACGCCATTTTATATGGTGAGCGCGGTGTTGGTAAATCGTCTTTAGCTAATACTTTTTCCGCGAAGGTGGTTGGTGGCGCAAGAATCATTACAAGCGTACCAGTAAATTGCCATCCTAGCGATGATTTCTCTCGTATTTGGCGTAACGTCTTTCGACGCCTTTCGCGGGAAGGCAAACCTGTCTCTGAGTATTACCCTAGTGAGATATATCCGGACGATGTTGTTGTAGAATTAAGCCAGTTTTCTTTAAATACTATACCTATTATAATATTAGATGAATTTGATAAGCTAATGGATCAAAAGGCTCGTAATTTGGTTGCTAATACTATCAAAGATTTATCAGATAGGTCGGTCAAGGCTACGATAATATTGGTAGGTGTTGCAGACTCTATCGGCGACTTGATAGACGAGCATCAATCGATTTCGAGATGCTTGCACCAGATCCAAATGCAGCGAATGATGCCGTCTGAACTTAAAGAGATAGTGTCGTCGCGCCTTGGTCCGCTCGGCATGCTAATTCGTGGGGACGCCCTAAACCACGTTGTGTCGTTATCGCGCGGGCTGCCTCATTACACTCATTTGTTTGGTCAACAAGCAGCTAAGAAGGCACTTGAAGCCAAGACGCTTGTAATTGATTTAGAGCATCTAGACGCCGCTCTCCCAGACTGCATAGAGAGAACGGATCAAATGCTCCGAAAAAACTACCATAAAGCAGTTTCAAGCCCAAGACGCGAAAATATTTACACAGAGGTGCTTTTGGCGTCTGCGCTTGCGCCTGTTGATGATCTTGGATATTTTGCGCCAGCAGATCTTCGCACGCCGCTCAGTGAATTATTGCTTCGAGATGCGCCAGTTTCTTTGTATGGCCAGCACCTCAAAAAATTATGCGAGAACGACAGAGGCAATCCTTTAGAAATTACGGGCACAGACAGAAAATTTCGATATAGATTTGTTGAGCCGATGATGCAGCCATTTATATTGATGAATGGCCTGAAAAAAGGCTTGATTACCCGGAAGCAGATAGAAGATCTCGCCGCCAACCATTACCATTCTGCTATCGTCGGCGAGCTTTAGCTGTGAGGCACCATGGCCAAGGCAATCCTCTCGCTCTTCGGCGGGGTCAGCGCGTTCTTCGGCGTTATGGTGATCGGGGCGGCTTTCGTGCTTCGCTATCGAGGATGGGACCTCGGCGTCGCCCTAGCGGCAGGATCTTCCTTGCTTCTCGCAGCTGGGCCGCTCCTTGGTCTCGCCGAGATCATCCACCTGCTTGAACGCATCGCGGCGAACACGGCACGTCGTGGGACGTCGGACGAGCGGATCGAGCCGGTGTTTACGGTCGAGGGGCGAAGCATCACTTGACTGCACCGTCGACCAAGCCGGGCGGGTGATCTTCTACGTGTGCGCCGAGCCCGAGCGGCGGATGAACAACAAGCGCCTGTCGCCAGAGGAAGGCATCGCGGTCGCCCAGATCGCCGCGCGGGCGCTGACGGACCGAGTCGGGCGTGGCAAGTGATTTGCAGCCGTGAAGATCAATAACTTAGGGCAGGTCTCGTAAAAATGGCCAGTCATACCGATCAATACGAACACGTCGATATCGGAACTCAAGCAGAAATTAATAATATGTTCGCCCTACGTGGGCGGATTATTACTAGCTACTCACAAATAGAATTTCTGGTCGGGGACCTGTTTCGGCTTCTACAGAGGTCGTATAACAAGGCGGACGAGGATGAAGTCCCCCTTCCTTATCGGATCGAAGGGCGCATAAGATCTCTAACAAGACTATGCTCAAATATTAGCGATATGGACCCCTACCGTACCAAGTTAAAAAATGGTCTCGACGAGATATTAGAATTTTCAGAGCTTAGAAACTATATGGCGCATGGATATGTCGATGTAGACAAATATTTAGACGGTTATAAATTTAGATTTTTGATGTACAAATTTCTTCCCAAGGGCGAAGTTGAGCTTCACAAAATGGACGTCCAACTAGACAAGCTACAAAGAACCTCGGACGTGATCAATGAATGCACCGAGCGCCTTATGGAGCTTGTCAGAGAAATCTACATTACGCTGGGTTTACAGGACAATCGAGACGTCGGGAAAAGCTGATTATCAACGAAAAAGCCCGCCGCGGCGGGTGCCGGGCGGGCTGGTCTGACGAGTGACCCGCGAGCAAAGCCGAGAGAGGCAGACCCATCCCCGATCTGATCACAGAGCTATGAGCATGCCCGTCAGCGAGCATCCGATCTTCGTGACCTTCAACGCCCCAACATGGCAGGTGACGCTCAGCGGGTTCGATGTCGGCGAGGTCACCGACCGGGCGATCGCCTATGTCATCCCCCGTCTGCCAGCGAGAAACATGCTCAAGGTCACGATCAGGACCAAGCAGGCTGGTGCGGAGGATCAGATCCGGGCTGGCATAGAGGCTGCGATCGCTGCTGAGCGTAGCCGGCGCGGTCACATGGTCCAATAGGCGACGGCTGCCGTGGCAACTGTGACCGCGAGCACGGCGATCATCACCATGAGGAAAGGGTCGTCGGTCACGTCCCGCCCCGGCCGTAAGCCTGCAGCGCGACCCGGCCAGCCTCGGTGATCGCCCATTCACGTGCGCCATCGGAGGCCGTGACCCCGGTCATCGTGGCGTAGCCATGCTTCTCTAGCTGTATGGGTTTGTGGAACGACGCGCTGTAGAGGCGCGGTCCTTGGGACAGCAACGTCAGCATGTAGTGCAGGCTCGGGGACATCTTCCCCTTTCGGGCCGGCCCCCTCACGGCGCCTTCCGCTCCCGGAACCGGATGCCGGCGCCGCCCCCGTTCTCAGGGATGAACTCCAGCCCGGCGCGCTCGAAGGCCTCGACCAGGGCGCGGTTGTTCATGGTCGCCATCCGCGCGGTCTCCTCCTTCGTCTCGAAGGCGCCGATCGTCGATCCGGGGACGCCAGACACCTCGACGAGATCCTTTTGCTGCCAGCCCACGAGGGCGCGGGCAGCGCGACACATGCGCGGCGTGAGCTTGATGGACATGGCCTGACCAGTGGGAGACACGCCAAACAGTATCTCAGATACCGTCCTGTTAATATCCCATCGTTCATCTGTATGCTAAATACCGTTCGATATGCAAGCTACTGACATGTCACAGCGCCGCCTCTCCTGGACCACCGCTCCTCGTGACCTGATGCCGGCTGCCGGCTCGGTCGCCTGACCCGGCGCCCGCACTCCCCTTCGCCATCCCTGACCACCGCCACGAGCCTGTTGGAGTCCGAATGATGACGCACGCTTGCATCCTGGATTTCTCGACCTACTCCTGCGTTTCACGCGTCGGCATAAACCTTCAGTCCCTCAGAACGCCCCGTAGGCGCCCCCGAACAGATCCCCAACCGCTCGAGCGCCGCATAAGCGTCGCTCGCCGTCTCCGGCGATGCTCGGGGCCGTCGTGCAGGATGTGACAGCGCTGGCACCAAGCGGCGAGGTTGCGGGCGTCGTTTACGCTGGTGTCGTGGTTTCGGCGCGCGGTGGCGAGGTAGATGCGGGTCTGACGCACGGCGCTCGCGATCTCCGCTGCCGCCGGCTGTGTCGCGAGCTGCCGGCCGCGGTCGCAGCGCCAGCGCCAGCGCCCAGCGTCCTCGTCCCACCACCGGCCGTCGCCAAGGTGCCGGACGACCCAGGCCGTGCGGGCGCCCGCATTGCTCACAGTGTCCCTTAGCACGGACGAACCGGATCTTGTGCGAGAGTCGCGGCCAATCGATCAGGTAGAAGAAGCGGTGCTCAGGCCGGATCGGCATGGGGCTCTACGCCAGGGATTCATCAATCTGACTGGAGCTTAGCGATCTCGGCAGAGGCCGCCTACATCTGCACGTCAGCAGATGCTACCAATAGCTATCATTGCATAGCACAGCCTAGCCCATCCTCGCCTAGCTGGGCGTAGGCGTTGAACGCGCAGGATAGGGGAGCCCCCTGTGCCATAGGGTCGGAGAGGGGATTAACCCCTTGGTAACCGTTCGCTCCCTACCCTGCCGGACCCTATGCTTCGACAGGAGATCAGCGGCATGCCGGTCATATCGGTAGCAAACCCCAAGGGGGGCGCTGGAAAGTCGACCACCGCCCTGGTGCTGGGCACGACGTTGGCCGCCCACGGCGCCACCGTCACAATGCTCGACTGCGACCCCAACCGGCCGATCGCCTCCTGGGCTCGCGGGGGCAGCGCTACCGCCATGAAGGTGCTGGGCGATGTCGGCGAGAGCGGCATCGTCTCGGCGATCGACGCCGAGCGTGCTGCTCGCCAGTTCGTGCTGGTCGACCTCGAAGGTACCGCGAGCCGCATGGTCTCGCGCGCCATCATGCGTTCAGACCTGGTGCTGATCCCAATGCAGGCCAGCGCCGTCGACGCCGCCCAGGCCGCCCGTGCCGTCAGCCTAGTGCAGGAAGAGGAGCAGGTCGTCGGCCGCGCGATCCCGTTCCGGGTGCTGTTCACGCGGACTTCGCCGGCGATACCGACCAGGAACGAGCGGCTGATCATCGATGAGCTGAGAGGGGCCGGCATTCCGGTTCTCACGAACCACCTCAACGAACGGGCCGCCTACAAAAGCATGTTCACGTACAGCCGGTCGCTCGCTGAGCTGGACCCCACCCTCGTGAACGGCCTCCCAGCGGCGCAGGACAACGCCGAGCGCCTGTCGGAAGAGATCATTGAATTGGTCAGCGGCCTGAACGTGAGGGCAGCCGCGTGAACACCAAGCCATCCTTCGGCTTCGGCAAGCTCGCCGAGATCCATCCGAATGCGCCTGACCCGGCGACGCCAGTTACCCGGGAGATCGACCGCGTGGCGGAGAAGCTCGGCTTCCCCAGCCGCGAGGTACCGACCCGCCGGAAGCGCCGTATCGCCGTGGATGAGCCGACCGACCAGCTCAACCTCCGGGCAGCCATCACGGACATCAACCAGTTCGTGGAGTGGTGCGAGACGGAGCGGATGTCCTACCGCGAGGGCTTTGGACGACTAGTAGCGATGATCGGGAAAACCTCCGCATGATTGAGGCGGCCGTTCTTATAGCGATCACCGCGGCCCTCAGCGCGGCAGCAGCCGGCGCAATCAGCGCGCCGGCTGCGGAGTGAGGGAAGGCGGGACGGCTCCCGACCTTCCCCTGCTCGAACTCGCCACGGAGAATGCCGAGCTGCGCCTTCAGCTCGCAGAGGCGCAAGATCAGCTCATCGAGATGGCTGTCGACGCCGGCGAGCTGCAAGCCCTTATCGAGGGCTTGCAAGCCGAGCTGTCTGAGGCGCGGGCGGAGCGAGACGCACTGCGGATCCGGTCGACGCGCCTCGCTTCGTAGAGCGGGTTAGCGACCCTGCTGAGGCACCGGCTGCTGTGCCTGCCGTGCGGCCTGCTCATTGGCGAGATGCCGGCCGACGGCGCACCCACCGAGAGCCCCCAGGACACCGTGGCCCGCGTAGTGACCAGCAATTCCGCCGAGGATCGCGCCCTTGATGCAGCCCTTCGCCTCTGCCCCCGTGCTGAGGGCGATGACAGAGAGGCCCATTGTAGCGACGACAAACAAGCGCTTCATCACGACTGCACCCCTTCAGTGGGACACGAAGAGCAGCTACCAGCCGCCCGGTGCAGATGTCGGGTGGGGAGACCTGCTACACAAGGCGGTCAACTCGAGCGGCATGTCAGGGTCGCTTTCGACCGTTATCTCGACGGTAGATTTCCAGGCACGCAATCCCGACAGGAAGTAGCAACCCGGTGGCTGCCTCGTGAAGCGCAATCCGCTCGTCCGAAAAACGGTCGTTTATCCGACATAACATCGCGTCGGTGTCGGTCTTGCTGACGCTAACATTTGCTAACAGGCGCGGCCCCTGCTGATTAGCCCGAGGCACGAGACCAGAGTATGATCGCCGAAACCTTCGCGGCGCGGGCCTCCCTGCTTTCGACCTCGCCAGATCGGGCGAACAGTTCCAGGCTTACATGCCGCCCGACAATTGCAGTGAGTTCCTTCCCCCACCGGTCCCCGAGCGCCGTGTAGTTGCCGAGCGGCCAGTCGGTCCCTACCTTGTCGGAATAATCCGGCTCTCCGTCAATGAGCACGAGGCCGATGTCCAAATCGCTGTCTGGCCGTGCTGTCCCCTTCGCACGGCTGCCGTAAATCCATAGCTGAGCCACTTCCGATCTGCCGGCGGCCCAAGCCACGAGCCCCGTCAGCCACGCAGGCTCAACGTCGAGCCCAAGGTGCTCAAGTCCGGGATCCATGAACGGCGATAGCGAGATCTCGCCAAGGTGCTTTGGATAAGCGCGGACGAAGGCGGCTAGCACCTGTTGAGCGCACACGTCGAGAAAGAACCGTTGCCCGTCCACCTCGACCGCAAGGCCAGGCGCATCCAACCGGCCTTCATCCAATCCGGCGACGAAGGTATCAAGTGCGAATTGCGGCACGTCGCGTTCACTGCCCGCTAGTAGGGGCAGCTTTTCCGGGTGCTTCATGCCGTTGGCGATCGCCAGAACGATAGAAGCCTGAGCACACCGAGCTTCCACCGTTGCTTGCACACGCTTCAAGGCGTTCCGAACCGCTGTCTTGCGTGCGTTTCCAGACATGCCGCCGAAGCCAGGCTGTGCTTGGACCTCGGCGAGCGCAAGGGAGTCGGCGACGTGGCAGATCACGAGGCACGCCAGATAGGCGAGTCGCCTATCATGTCGTGCGGTTCGGAACTCGGTCAGCGTCGGCAGCACGATCGCCCTGACGTACTCCTGCGGCGTCATCGGCACGTTTGGATTGTTGCTCACACGCATTCTCTGGTCGGCGAACGTTGGGAAGCTCGCCGTATTTTGCCTGAACGCGCGCGATGCGATCCAATGACGTTCGGATGGCAGCACGGGTTGCTTGCAGCATTGCATCGTACTCGGCGCGATGGGCCCTAACTCGATCAATGAGCATCTGAGTCTCTCGCAACGCGCGCTCTTCCAGCGGATGCATGCCGGCCCTCTCAGTACCCAGAACCGCGGAACGTTAGCGTGTGCCCGCTGCAGGCCGCCTAGACCCAAGTCAAGCCTTTCAATCCACCTTAGGATGCTTGCCGCCTCGCACGGATCATCCAGGCGTCGCGGTTTGCGCGGGCCACGGCCAACTCAGCCTGCAACTCCTCGACATGAACAGGCACATCGCGAAGAAACGGTTAGGGGTGGGATTTGTGGGAGGGGCAGACCTTAGCCAGGCCACGGAAGCGAGCGGCTGAGCTGGCCATGGGCAGGCGAGCTTGCATTGGAACTACAACTTCTGAGGGAGAAATTAAGAAATCGTTAACCATACCGTGTCCGTCTCGTCCCGCATTCGCAGCCTGATTTCGGGTTCGTCCCTGAGCGCAACGACGAGCCGCGGTTCCTCACGACCAACGGAATGCATCAGCAGGGACAACCGATGGACCAGATAAAGCATTCTCTGGCCGAAGCATTGGAGCGGACAAGAACCTCATCCTGCGACGCACGCGAACCGACCGTGGAGCCCAACGCTTGTAATTTGGTCCTGTTGGCCGCAGCTTCGGAGGAGCGAGATCAAACTCACAACCGAAACGAAGATGTTTACTCCGCCGATAAATGGCCGCGACTACTAGAGCGTGTCCAAGACGCAGCTAAGTACATCCGCGATATCGAAGATGGAGCACAGGAGCAGGAATTTCGCGTCCAAGAACTTTTAAAGCAGGTGCGGGTCGACATGGATTCCGCTCGAGCGCGAGCGCTGACTGCCGAGAGGCATGCGCGCGAGGTCGAGATGCGAGCCGCTAAGCTTATCCAGGCCGCCGAGGAACGGGCTGTGGCGGCTGAACAGATGCTTCAGCGCATCTCGCAAACGATCGAAGCCGAATTCGCGGTACAGCCCAGCGATCGGCAGCCTACGCGCGGCCGCACGTACACAACACGGGTTGCGTCGTGACAGCTAGAAGAACGGGAGGCTCACGATGACGGCGTTGAACGAAGCGTTCTGGACGGAGCTTGATGCCCGGATCGCGACGGACCGGTCGACAACCAAACCGTCTTCGACGGCCAAGATTACTCCGCTCACCAGTACGACGACCTCAGAAATGCGCTCGGCTAAGCCGACTGAAGTAGTTACCCGTCCAGCGGCAGATTGGGCCCAGGTCCTAGATACCGTCTCAGCTGCCAAAGGTACGGCTCAAGAACGAGAGGCACAGTTGCGTGAGGAGTCTATAACTCGCGCCGCACTCACTGCGGACCTTCAACTGGCTCAGCAGGAAATTCACGCGTTCAGGACACTATTACAGGAAACACGGGCGCAGGCGGATGCACGCGTACACCAAGCGGAAGAACGTGCACGAGCCGCGGAACTGCGAGCAACGGCAGCTGAGATTTGGCTGAAACAGATCGAACAAGCCACCAGGGGCCTTCTACCTGACAGCTTCCACGCAATTCTCTGAATTAGAGCGATCAGCGCCGAAGCCAATGTTCTCAGAAGCTGATTGGCGACATATCCAAATTTTGTATTATATTTAAGTTATATCAACGCAATATTCGAGCCATCATAGACGATTCAAACTGAAAAATATTAATGAAACCAATTTTCTATGCTGATAGATGCCGCAACCTGGAAAGTACGATTTATTGGGATGATGCGGATGGAGGCCCGTCGCATCAGCGAACAAAATCAACTCTCGGTTGCAATTTAAAACCTCCATTAAGCATTCCCGCCCAGGTTGCATACCACCGGCCGCGAGTGTTCTGCGTTGCAATTTTTCCGGTCGATGCAGGCTCGCGGCATGGCTCCCTGTCGGAGTGTTTTCATGTCTCGTCGCCAGAACCACGCGCCTGCACACCCGTGCTTCACATCCCGTAAGGCCATCCCCTCGCGCGGGACGATCGCGCTTCCGTTGCTCGGCGGCTTGATGTTCCTTGGCCCCGCCGGCACCGCTCAGGCGCAGTTCCTGCGCGGTGCCCTCGACACAGTAGTGACGCCCGTCACCACGGCGGTCACCGGGACCACCGGATCGCTCGCCAGTGTTAGCGCTACCCTCGGCGGCGGCTCACTCGCCAATGTCGGCGCTACCCTCGGCGGCGGATCGGTCGCGACGGTCGGTGCCACCGTCGGGGGCGGTGCCGTCGCCAACGTTGGAGCGACGGTTGGCGGCGGATCGGTCGCGACGGTGGGGGCGACCGTCGGGGGCGGCTCGATCGCGGACGTCGGCGCGACCGTGGGCGGCGGCACCGTCGCCAACGTCGGAGCCACGGTTGGGGGTGGAACGATCGTCGGACTCGGTGCGACGGTCGGGGGTGGATCGGTCGCCGGAGCCGGCGCTACGGTCGGGGGCGGCACAATTGTCGATGCCGGGGCGACCATCGGCGGCGGCACGATTGGATCCGTCGGCGTGTCGGTCGGCGGCGGAACCGGGACCACCGCCGGAACCGGAACCGGAACCGGCACGACGGGCGGCACCGCCTGCAATCCCTGCACGGGCGGCGGAGCCGGACCCGGCGGCGGCGGCGGCAGCACCGTGTACGATCCGGCCCGCATCGCGGCGATCGAGCTGCGGCTGTCGAACGCCGAGAACCTGCCGATCCGCGGCAACAACGTCAGCC
>NZ_JAKSYA010000186.1:0-24332 GCF_022829485.1 Methylobacterium sp. J-059 | reverse complement strand
GATCGTCTGCACGCCGTTGGAGATGCTGTCGAGCAGGGTGCCGAGATCCGAGGAGCGGTTCGACAGGCTCTGCGCGGTGAAGAAGTTGACCGGGTTGTCGAGGGCCGAGGAAACCTTCTTGCCGGTGGAAAGACGGTTCTGGGTGGTCGAGGACAAGGACGCCGTATCCTGCAGCGAAAGCAGGTTCTGGCGGGTAGCAGCGGTGAGAGAGACGCCGGACATGAGGTGAGATCCATATTTGATCAGAAGACCGGCTTTCTGCCGGCCTCACGAAGAAACATGTCGCCACCTACCGACGCGTTAAATCGACCGGTCGAATCCGGCATATCGCGGGTGTGCAGGGTGTATTGCGCCCAATTACGCGATGAGAGTTCAAACAACATTAACAGATCGTGTCGATGGTCGCGGCGTCTCTAGAATGGAGTTGCCGGCATGGCCCTACGCATCGAGCTGAAGCCCGCGGAGCGGCTGATCATCAACGGGGCGCTGATCCGGAACGGCGATCGGCGGTCGGTCTTCCTCGTCGAGACCCAGTGCAAGTTCCTGCGCGAGAGCGAGATCATCCGCGAGGCGGACGCCGACACGCCGTGCAAGAAGCTCTGCGTGACCCTGCAGGTGATCTATCTCGCCGACGATCCGGCGGAGGCGGAGAACCTGTTCGTGATGCAGTCGACCGAGATCCTGAAGACGATCCCGGGCGCGGCCCCGTATCTCGTGGCGATCCACGACGCGGTCGCGGCCAAGCAGTACCACCTGGCGATCAAGACCGGGCGGAAGCTCATCGCCTACGAGGAGGAGCTGGCCGCCTGAGGGCGTCCGCCCGAGCGAGGCGTCGCGCAGCGCGACGCCTCGGGGGCCAGGTCCGCCGCGCGACGCGGGCGCCGGCCGAGCCGTCCGCTCACGTCACTCGCCGATGCCGAACAGCTTCTCGATGAAGTTGCGGTCGTCCGAGTCGCGGGCCGCCGGACGGCGGGCCGCATTCGGGCGGGGCGCCGGCGCCGGGGGCTCGCCGAAGATCTGGCCGAGGATGTTGCCCGGGCTCGGCGCGCTCGCCACCGAGGCGGTCGTCTCGGGCGCCTTGCGCCAGCGGTTGAGGCCGGGCAGCGGCACCGGCGTCTGGCCCTTCAGCGCGACGCTCATGTAGGTCTTCCAGATCTCGACCGGCAGGTTACCGCCCGACGCCTTCTTGGTCGGCTCGCCGTCGTCGTTGCCGAGCCAGATACCCGTCACCAGGCTGCCGGAATAGCCGATGAACCAGGCATCGCGGAAATCCTGGCTGGTGCCGGTCTTGCCGGCGAGGTCCCAGCCCGGGATGTCGCCCTTCTTGGCGGTTCCGATCACGAAGGTCTCGTGCATCATCGCGTTCATCATGCCGACGGCGTTCGGATCGATGACGCGGCCGAGGCCGCCCTCCCCGCGCTTGTACAGCACCTTGCCGTCGGCAGCCTTCACGCCGGCGACGACGTAGGGGATCACGCCGGTGCCGCCGTTGGCGAAGGCGCTGTAGGCGCCGACCATCTCCAGCGGCGTCACCTCGGAGGTGCCGAGCGCGATCGAGCCGTTGGCCTGCAGCGCCGAGGTGATGCCGAGGCGCTGCGCGGTCTGCACCACCGCCTTGGCGCCGACCTCCTGGCCGAGGCGCACCGCGACGGTGTTGAGCGACAGGGCGAGCGCGGTCCGCAGCGTGACCGGGCCCTCGTACTGGTGCGAGTAGTTCTCCGGCTGCCAGTTGCCGATCTTGATCGGCGCGTCCTCCTTCACCGTGTCCGGCGTCGCGCCGCGCTCGACCGCGGCGAGGTAGACGAACGGCTTGAACGAGGAGCCGGGCTGGCGCTTGGCGGTGGTGGCGCGGTTGAACTGGCTCTGCGCGTAGTCGCGCCCGCCGATCAGCGCGCGGATCGCGCCGTCCGGCCGCATCGAGACCAGCGCGCCCTGGCCGACGTTGTAGCGGCCGCCCTTGGCGTTCAGCTCGTCGACGAGCGCCTTCTCGGCGGTCGCCTGAAGGTTGGTGTCGACCGTGGTCTGCACGACGATGTCGCCCTCGATCGTGCCGACGAAGTCGTCGAGCACGTCCATGACGAGGTCGGCGACGTAGTTCGCCGAGCCGCCGCCGCGGGTGCTCGCCGGCCGGGCCGGCTGGGCGAGCGCCACCTTCGCGTCCTGGGCGGTGATGAAGCCGAGCTCCTGCATGGCCGCGACCACCTGGGCGGCGCGCGCCTGGGCCGCCGGCAGGTTGCGGTTCGGCGCCAGCCGCGAGGGCGCCTGGACGAGGCCGCCGAGCATCGCGGCTTCCGCGACGCTGACGGTCTTGGCCGGCTTGCCGAAGTAGCGCTGCGCCGCCGCCTCGACGCCGTAGGCGCCGGCGCCGAAGTAGACCCGGTTCAGGTAGAGCTCGAGCAGCTCGTCCTTGCTGTACTTGTGCTCGAGCCACAGGGCGAGGATCGCCTCCTGGATCTTGCGCGAGGCCGACCGCTCGGGCGTCAGGAACAGGTTCTTGGCGAGCTGCTGCGTCAGGGTCGAGCCGCCCTGGGCGACGCCGCGGCGCGTCAGGTTCTGGCCGATGGCGCGCAGAATGCCGACCGGGTCGACGCCGAAATGGCTGTAGAAGCGCCGGTCCTCGATCGCCACGAAGGCGCGCGGCAGGTAGCTCGGCAGCTCCTTGATGCCGACGACGCGACCGCCGGTCTCGCCGCGGTTGGCGAGCAGCGAGCCGTCGGAAGCGAGAATCGCGATGTTCGGCGGGCGCTTGGGCACCGCGAGCTGGTCGATCGGCGGAAGCTGGGAGGCATGGTAGGCGATCAGGCCGGCGATCCCGACCACCGCCCACAGGCCGAGCACCCAGCCGGCGTAGACCACGCGCCCGAGCAGCGAGCGCCGCCGGACCTTCTTCGACGAAGCGCCACGCCGCGCGCCGCCCTTGGCGGCCGGCTTCGCCCGGCGGCTGCCCGCGTCCTCGCTGTCTCGGCTTCTGCTGGCCACGCCGCCTCCCGGGCGATCGGCCCGCGACAGGCGAAGGTCCGCGCCGCCCCGACCCGCGCCGCGCCCCTCGGGCACGTCGAAGTTCGGTTCGCCCCGGCCGTCCCTTCCGCGTCCGTTCGCCATGCGTCCCGTCTGTCCTGATGCCCGTCCGAGATGCCCTGCGAAGGCGGTGCGGCGGCGATCGTCGGAGGCCCGGTTCCGCACGGTAAATGCGGCGGGTTTAAGGGATGTTAACCGCCGATTTTCAGAACCCGTTGACGATCAGGAACTTGGCGTTCGCGCTCCGCGATGCGGCCCAGCGTCGCCGAGTTCACGGGGTTTTTGGCGCCGGACGCGGCTTTTGCTAAGCGATTGCGCGCAAGATGCGCTCCGCCTTCGACCTTGGGGTGATGCCATGAGCGACAATCGACGCAGCACCCCGCGCAAGGACGCCTTCCAGGTGGCGAGCCTGATCGCGGACGAATGCGGGAAGCCCTGCGAATGCCTGGTCTGGGACGTCTCCGAGACCGGCGCGCAGATCGAGGTCGCGGCCGAGATCGTCGCCCCCGATCGGTTCACGCTGCGGGTGACCGCTTACGAGCCGCCGCGGCGCTGTCGCGTCGTCCGGCGCGAGGGCCGGCGGCTGGGAGTACGGTTCGAAGGCTGAGACGAACCGCGAAACCGGCGCGCGCCGGCTCAGGCCGGCTGCAGCGCCGGAGCGGGGTCCTGCCGGGCCCTCGCGATGCGGAACGCCTTCGGGCGGGCGAACATAAAGCGGAGGGCGGTGCCGCGGACCGCGCGCTCCAGGGCGAGCGGCACGATCACGGCGACGACCATCACCGTCAGGCTGGCGAGGCCGACATCGTCGATCAGCCCGACCTTGACCAGCAGCGTCCGCGTGACCGCCATCGGCAGGAAGAACGCGAGGTAGATCACGATCGAGCGTTGCCCGCAGGCGCGCAACGCCGCGGTGACCGGCCCCCCGGCCGACGTCAGCAGGGCGGCGCCGGCGACGATGGCGAGCGCGCCGGCGCCGCCGAGGATCAGGCTGACCAGCGGCAGGCTGGCGAGCGTCGGGTACCCCGGCAGTTGCGAGGGCGTGAAGGCGAGCCACGCCTCGATCCCCGCCCAGAGCATCAGCCCGGCACAGGCCGCCCCCGGGTTGCGCGCGACCCGGTCGGCCAAGGCGAAGATGCGCCCGGCGAACAGGTATCCGGCCACGAAGTAGACGTAGCGGGCGCAGAACTCCTCCGCGAGATAGGAAGGGGTCGCGATCGGCACGACCTGCAGCAGGGCGGCGCCGGCCAGGAGCACCGCCGCCGGCACGCGGCGCAGCAGCTTGGTCACCACCGAGAACACCGCGAGCAGGTAGATGAACCACAGCGTCGCGTACGGCTCGATCAGCGCGTGGACGAGATGGGCCGCGAAGGCGCCCGGCCCGGCCTCGCCGACGATCGCCGGATACTTCGCGAGCGACTGGACGACGACCCAGAGCCCGTAGAAGTAGGCGAAGTGGACGACACGCCGGTCGGCGAACAAGCGCCAGTCGCGGTCGATCACCCGGCCGACGAACAGGCCCGACAGCAGGAAGAAGTCCGGGATCCGGAACGGCTTCGCGAAGCTCACCACCGTGTGGAGGAAACCCTCACCGTCCATCGCCTCGCCGGTGCCGAGGGTGGAATGCATCATCACCACGAGGAGGATGCAGATGCCCTTGGCGACGTCGACCCAGGCGAGACGCATCGCATCCCCCGGCCCCGCCGTGCCCGCCGCCCCCGCCATCACCGCCTCCGCCCGGTCGCCCCGTCGGCGCAACCCTTGGGCGGGATCCGTAAAGGCCGCCTGAGCCCCGCAGCGCCATCGCGCGGCATGGCGAACGCGGGGTGAATCCGCTCCGGGGCCCGGCGTCAGCTCTTGCGCTTGGCCGAGCGACGGTCCCGCGTCATCCGCGTGGCAGCGTGGAAGTCGTCGGGCTTGGTCCGCACCCAGGCGATGAAGCGCGCGATCTCCGGCTCGGCGCGGAGCGCGCCGACGTCGGCGAGGCGCCGGGCGAGCTCGGCTTCGCTGTGCCGGGCATGGATCGCCGAGTGGCAGACCTGGTGCAGCCGCACGGTGGTGCCGTGGGTGCCGCCCTTCAGCTTCGGCACGAGGTGATGCAGGCTCGAGCGGGCGCGGGGCGGGATCGGGCGCTCGCAGAGCGGGCAGATCACCGGCTCGGGGCTGCGCGCCTGCGTCTCGGGATCGTCCTCGCGCCAGCGCCGCTCGCGTCGCCCCACCGCCTCGCCTCCGTTCGCATCGGGTCCGACCGGCGATATGGGATTGCGGGAAAACCGCGGCGCGGCGTCAAGGCGTCGCTGCGGCGAGCGCCGGGCAGCCCGGCCGGACGCGGTCGCCGAACAAGGTTTCGGCCAGGTGGTCGCGGGTTCCGAGCACCGAGACGTGGTCGCCGGCGACCGCCTCGAAGCGGGCGCTCGCGCCCGCCGCCGTGGCGAGGCGGCGCCCGAGCTTCACCGGCACGACGCCGTCCGCCGTGCCGTGGACGATGAGCACCGGCCCGCCGGCCCGCGCGATGCGCGCATCGGAGCGCCAGGTATCGCGCAGCAGGGTGGTCGGCGCGTAGGGGAAGGCGAGGCGCACGATGCCGGGCAGCGAATCGAACGGCGCCTCGAGGTAGAGCCCGAGATGCGGCACCCGCTCCGCCACGGCGACCGCGACCGCGGCGCCGAGGGAATGACCGTGCAGCAGGATCGGAGCGCCGGGCGCCCGCCGCGCGGCCTCGGCGACGGCCGCGAGCCCGTCGGCGATCAGCCCGTCCTCCGTCGGCGTGCCGGTCGATCCGGGATAGCCGCGATAGGCGATCGCCACCACGCCCCATCCGGCGCCGGACCAGGGCGCGGCGGCGAAGCGGGCGGCCGCGGGCTCGGGGCGCGAGCCGTTGCCGTGGAAGCTGACCACGACGCCGCAGCCGGGGCGCGGCGCCCGCCACAGGGCATGCAGGCGCTCGTCGTCGGCGGTGACGAGCGAGATCGCTTCGGTGCCCGGCGGCACCGGCAGGCGTGCGCGCGGGCCGGCGATGAAGGCGCCCGGGTAGAGCAGGTTGCGCTGGAAGACGGCCAGCGCGGCGATGGGGCCGCCGAAGACGATGGCGGCGGCCGCCAGGACGAGCAGGATGCGCATGGGTCTCCGCCGGGTCTCGCGGGCGGACCCTAACCGTTCCGCGGCGACGCCGGCAGCCGTCCGTCCCGGCATGGTCTGTCGCACGCATTGACAAAGTCCGGCGGCACGCGGAGATTCGAACCATTCCGAGGGGGGCCCCGCAACCGGGGGCTGAGAGTGGACGCGACGTCCTGACCCTTGAACCTGATCCGGCTCGTACCGGCGGAGGGACGGGAACCTGCGGCGCCGATCCCGGCGTCTGCCGCTTCATCGCATCTCCATCGACGCGTGCCGGATCGCCCCAAAGCCGGGAGACCCACTCGATGAACGCGCCCGTCCTGTCCAAAGACGTCAAGGGAAGTCCCGAGACCGTGACCACGGGTCCGGTGACCGGCTCGCGCAAGGTCTACGCGAGCGTGGCCGGCCGGGAGGACATCCGGGTGCCGTTCCGCGAGATCGTGCTGACCGACCCGAACGAGCCGGCGGTGCGGGTCTACGACCCGTCCGGCCCCTACACCGAGACCGACGCCCGCATCGACCTCGCCAAGGGCCTGCTGACCCTGCGCGACCCGTGGATCGCCAAGCGCGACTACGCCGCCGTGCAGCCGCGCATCGTGAAGCCCGAGGACAACGGCTTCGTGCCGGCCGACAAGCTGGTGGCCCCCTGCCCCGCCGAGCGGACGATCCGCAAGGCCGGCCCGGGCCAGATGGTGACGCAGTACGAGTTCGCCCGCGCCGGGATCGTCACCGAGGAGATGATCTACGTCGCAAACCGCGAGAACCTGTGCCGCGAGCAGATGCTCGACCGGGCGCACGCGGCGCTCGCCGACGGCGAGAGCTTCGGCGCCTCGGTGCCGCCGTTCATCACGCCCGAGTTCGTGCGCGACGAGGTCGCCCGCGGCCGGGCGATCATCCCGGCCAACATCAACCACACCGAGCTGGAGCCGATGGCGATCGGCCGGAACTTCCTGGTGAAGATCAACGCCAACATCGGCAACTCGGCCGTCACCTCGTCGGCGGCGGAAGAGGTGGAGAAGCTGGTCTGGTCGATCCGCTGGGGCGCCGACACGGTGATGGACCTGTCGACCGGCCGCAACATCCACAACATCCGCTCGTGGATCATCCGCAACTCGCCGGTGCCGATCGGCACGGTGCCGATCTACCAGGCGCTCGAGAAGGTCGGCGGCGATCCGCTCAAGCTCGACTGGGAGGTGTTCAAGGACACGCTCATCGAGCAGGCCGAGCAGGGCATCGACTACTTCACGATCCATGCCGGCGTGCGCCTCGCCCACGTGCCGCTCACCGCGCGGCGCGTCACCGGCATCGTGTCGCGCGGCGGCTCGATCATGGCGCGCTGGTGCCTGGCCGGGCACCGCGAATCGTTCCTCTACGAGCGCTTCGAGGAGATCTGCGACATCTGCCGCGCCTACGACGTCTCGTTCTCGCTCGGCGACGGCCTCCGCCCCGGCTCGATCGCCGACGCGAACGACGCGGCGCAGTTCGCCGAGCTCGAGACGCTGGGCGAGCTGACCAAGATCGCCTGGAACAAGGGCTGCCAGACGATGATCGAGGGGCCGGGCCACGTGCCGATGCACAAGGTCAAGGTCAACATGGAGAAGCAGCTCGCCGAGTGCGGCGAGGCGCCGTTCTACACCCTCGGCCCGCTGACCACCGACATCGCGCCGGGCTACGACCACATCACCTCCGGCATCGGCGCGGCGATGATCGGCTGGTTCGGCTGCGCGATGCTCTGCTACGTCACGCCCAAGGAGCATCTCGGGCTGCCCAACCGCGACGACGTGAAGACCGGCGTCATCACCTACAGGATCGCCGCCCACGCCGCGGATCTGGCCAAGGGCCACCCGGCGGCGCAGCTGCGCGACGACGCCCTGTCGAAAGCCCGCTTCGACTTCCGGTGGGAGGACCAGTTCAACCTCGGCCTCGACCCGGACACGGCGCGCGCCTACCACGACGAGACCCTGCCCAAGGACGCCCACAAGGTCGCGCATTTCTGCTCGATGTGCGGGCCGAAGTTCTGCTCGATGAAGATCACGCAGGACCTGCGCGCCGAGGTGCTGGCGATGGAGGCCGCCGGCGAGGTGCTCAACACCGCGCCGATCCTCACCAGCGCCGAGCGCGAGGCCGGGATGGCGGAGAAGTCGCGCGAGTTCCTGGCCGAGGGCGGCAAGCTCTACGTCGACGCCGCCGAGTGACGGCGCCACTCCGGGACGCATGACCGAGCGCTCCGCCCCCGCCCGCCGACAGGCGCGCGGGGGCGGATCGCTTCCGAGGCCTCGCATCCGCTCGACCGGGCCCCGGGGACGCGGCGCATGCCGGGGCGAACCGTTAAAATTCGATCCGCGTCGTTGCCTGATTCTTCAGGATGATCCCGCTCAGTCGGGTACCGGGGCGGAGTCTTAAGATACGATTCACGCGCCGCACGGCTTCTGGTCTCATGCCGCAACGGGACCCGTAGAGGTGCGCGATGAGTACCTTCGAAGTGACACCCCCGACGCCGACGCGCCTGAGCGCACCGCCCGTCGTCCAGCCTGCCAGACCCATCGAGGCGGCGGCTCCGGTGGCGCTCGATCCGGCCGTTCGCGTCGACATCGGCAGAAGCGATCGCAGCGGCGCTGCGGTCTCCGATGACGGACGGTCGCGCGGCGACGCCGCGTCGGATCGGACCAACGACGAGCGGCGCATCACCATCGACCGGGATACGAAGAGCGTCGTGTATCAGGTGCTCGATCCCGGCACCGGTGCGGTGCTGGTCCAGCTTCCGGACGTGTCGGTGCTGCGGTCGCGCGCCTACGCCGAGGCTCAGGCGGAGCGCAGGACGGCCGATAAGCCCGTCGATCGCGAAGCGTGAGCGGCGCCTCCGCCGGTCGTGACGCCGAGCGGAACGAAAGGGCCGGGGCTGTGCGCCTCGGCCCTTTTTCGCGTCGCCATGCCTGTCGAGACCGGGTCGCCGAAGCCGAGGCGACGGGACGCGCCGCGTCCCGTGCCCGGTCGCGTCCGCCGGTCCGGCGCGGCCTACGAGGAGCGCAGGCCGGCGGCGATCTGCTGGTTGATGTTGATCAGCGCCGAGAGCTTGTCGGCGCCCGGCTCGATCAGCGTGTCGATGATCCGCCGGAACACGAAGACCGAGAGCTGGCCGATGTTGTTCTTGATCGCGATCGGAAGCGGGCTCTCGGGCGCCGTCGCGGCGCCTGCCAGGAGCGTCCAGACCTTCTGATTGAAGTTCAGCGCCTTGTTCAGGTTGGCGGACTGGTTGGTCCAGTCGTCCTTGACCATCTGAAGCTGCTGCGCCGCCTTGATCAGCACGGCGGCTTCCGCCTCGCGCGGGCTGAGGACGCTGTTCGCGGTTCTCGTGTAGGCGTTGGCGGCGAAACTCATCGGTCTGACGCTCCACCCGCAGGCCGGCGGGCACGGGGTGGGGTTATGGCAGCGCGCGCCTTAACATAGGGTAAGCGCCGCGGACGAGAATTGCATCGGCCGCCCGAGCGATTGTTCAAGCACAGCGTCGGCCGGACGGCGCCGCGGCGGAACGATCGACTGTATTCGATCGTCCCTATCATGATCCCGCCTAAGGATCACGCAGCCCGCTTCTTGCCCTTCTTCTCGCGCCCCTGCCCCGGGGCGCTCTTGCCGGCGCGGGAGCGGTCGAGGACGAACTTCGCGTAGTCGTCCATGTCGCCGGGAAACGGCTTCACGGTGTTGTCCGCCGCGAGCCAGAGGCGGTCGGCCACGAGCTCCATCAGCGAGCGGTCGTGGGTGATGAGGATGACGGCGCCCTCGTAGTCGTTCAGCGCGTCGAGCAGCGCCCGGCGACTGTCGATGTCCAAGTGGTTGGTGGGCTCGTCGAGGATCAGCAGGTGGGGCGCCCGCATCGCCACGAGGTTCAGCAGCAGCCGCGCCCGCTCGCCGCCCGACAGCGCATCGACCGTCGTCTCCTGCTTCTCGTAGGCGAGGCCGAAGCTCGCGAGCTTGCCTCGGCGGGCCGACTCGCCGTCCTCGGGCCGCTCGCGGCGGATGATGGCCAGCGGCGTATCCTTCGGGTCCATCGCCTCGATCTGGTGCTGGTGGAACCAGCCGACCTGCACCCGCCCTTCGCGCGTCATCCGCCCCGAGCGGATGTCGAGCGCGCCGGCCGCCATCTTCGCGAAGGTCGACTTGCCGGCGCCGTTGACGCCGAGCAGGCCGATGCGATCGTCGATGTCGAGCGTCAGGTTCAGGCCGCGCAGGATCGCGGGATCGTCGCCGTAGCCGACCTCGACGTCGGTGAGGTGCATCAGCGGCGGCGCCAGCGGGCGCTTCGGCGACGGCAGGTGGAACGGCGCGACGTGCTCCTCGATCGTGGTGGCGATCGGCTCGAGCTTGGCCAGGCGCTTGACCCGCGACTGCGCCTGCGCGGCCTTCGAGGCCTTGGCCTTGAAGCGGTCGATGAAGCTCTGCAGGTGGGCGCGCTCGGCGTCCTGCTTGGCCTTGGCTGAGAGCTGGAGCCTCGCCTTCTCGGCGCGGCGCCGCTCGAAGTCGTCGTAGCCGCCGGTGTAGAGCTCGAGCTGCCCGTTGGCGACGTGCAGGATCGCGTCGACGGAGTTGTTCAACAGCTCGCGGTCGTGGCTAATGATCAGCGCCGAGTGCGGGTAGCGCTTGAGCCGCGCCTCGAGCCAGAGCGCGCCTTCGAGGTCGAGATAGTTCGTCGGCTCGTCGAGCAGCAGCATCTCGGGGGCGGCGAACAGGGCGGCGGCGAGCGCCACCCGCATCCGCCAGCCGCCGGAGAACTCCGACATCGGCCGCTCGAGGTCGGCCACCGAGAAGCCGAGGCCGGCCAGGATCTCGCCGGCGCGGGCGGGCGCCCGGTCGGCGTCGATCTCGATCAGCCGGCCGTAGATCTCGCCCATGCGCTCGGGCTCGGCGGTCTCCAGCTCGGCATAGAGGCCGTCGCGCTCGACGTCGGCCGCGAGGATCGTGTCGATCAGGCTGACCGGCGTCGCCGGGTGCTCCTGGTCGACCGAGCCGATGCGCGCCGTCTTCGGCAGGAACACCGTTCCGGAATCCGGCTGGAACGCACCGAGGATGATCTTGAAGAGCGTCGACTTGCCGACGCCGTTGCGGCCGACGATGCCGACCTTGGCCCCCGGCGGGATCGCCACGCTGGCCTTCGTGAAGAAGCGCCGCCCCCACATGTTGAAGGTGAGGTCTTCGATCTGCAGCATGATGGGGGGTCACGGGCCGGGAGCGGGGGCGCTCCCCCACTCCCTACCGCACTGCAGCACGATGCGCGAGGGCGCCGAGGCCTACCGGGTCGCCGCGCTGGCGATCGCCTTGGTCAGCGGCGCGGCCGGCACGGTGCTCTCCCAGAACCGCCCGGTCTTGGCGCGCTCGAAGCCGGCCTCGTAGAGGTTGCGCATGTAGGTGGTGTCGAAGCCGTCCGGCGTCGTCAGCTTGGGGCCGTCCTCGGGAATGTAGGTGAGGTTGAAGCCGACGCCGTTCTCGCGGGCGAAGGCGTAGGTCGCCGCCAGCGTCTGGCGGCTGCGGGCGCGGCTCGCCGTGGTGAACGAGCGCCCGACGATCGCCAGGGTGTTGTTCTGCGCCACGTCGAACTCGGGCTCGAGGCGGCCATTGATGATCACGTAGATCCGGCCCTTCTGACCGGTCGCGAGGCGCTTGTCGCGCAGCAGCAGTGCCTGCGGCAGGGTGAAGACCGGCGTCACCACCGAGCCGTCGACGTGCAGCTCCTGGAAGGCGCGCCCCTCGGCCTGCACGTCGATCAGCTGGGGCGGGAAGACCGCCGGGATGCTGGCCGAGGCGGTGAGCACGTCGCGGAACAGGTCGAGCGCGTTGGGCGCGCCGCTCGCGGCGATGGCGCCCATGTTCCAGATCGTGGCGCGCTGGCTGTCGAGGTTCGTCGTCACCACCAGCAGGCGTCGGCCCTTGGCGTGCTCGGCGGCGATGGCGGCGAGCAGGTCGGCGTTGACGTAGCGCCCGACGAGGTTGCGCAGGCGGCCGTCGCCGAACAGGCCGGAGCCGAACAGCACGTTCACGACGCTCGGGCTCTGCACCAGGGTGCTGGCGATGCCGCTGGTGTAGATGTCGGTGAGGTAGGAATCGTAGGACGAGCCAAGGAAGGCGAACGGCGCGATCAGCGACCCGGTGCTGACGCCGGAGACGAGCGAGAATTCCGGCCGCGTGCCCGAGGCCGACCAGCCGTTCAGCACGCCCGCGCCGTAGGCGCCGTCGCCGCCGCCGCCGGACAGGGCGAGGTAGCTGAAGCCCTGGCGCTTGTTCTGCGGCGTCGACGCCATCTCGGTGAAGGTCTCGACCGAGGCGTCCGAGAACACGCGGGCGCCGGGAATGCCCGGCACGCCCGCGACCGCCGCCTCGGCGGCGGTGTACGGGATCCTCGGCACCGAGGAGCAGGCGGCAAGCTGGGCCGCAACAGCGAGGGCGAGGCACCCGCGCAGCCAACCGTATCGACGCGACATCGTCAAAAAATCCCACGCCCGATCCGGGCCGTCACGGCATGCGAACGAGCTTGACCATACTAGCGTTCCGGCCGGGCGACCGCAACGCGGCCTTGCCGCCGGCGGTGATGCGGCCGGGTCACACTCGGCACGCGGGAACCGCGGTCGTCGCCGCCCGGACAATGGGCGGTGGACAGCCACGGCTCCGCTTCCGGCGGCCTTGCATCGGCGGAGAACGGTCCTGTAGGTTGCCCTCGTCGCCGGATGCCTCAGGGGGGGTATGGCGGCTATGACCAGCGGCGCGCACGACGGGCTTCGGACCGGCCTCGTCCCGACTTTCGGGACCAGCCGGTCAGCGGGGACAGGTCGCGCCCGATCCGCGCCTTGACTGCGGGGGACCGGGGCAGTCCGCGGGTCTAGATCGGGAGGGGCGAGACCATGGACACAATCTTGAGTTGGACGGACGAGCGCGTGACGCTGCTGCGCCAGCTGTGGGAAGACGGCCAGAGCGCGAGCAAGATCGCGGCGCAGCTCGGCGGCGTCACCCGCAACGCGGTGATCGGCAAGGTGCACCGGCTCGGCCTCTCGGGCCGCGTGATCAAGCCGGCCGAGGACGTCGCGGCCGCCCGGCGCAAGCCGGCGCAGGAAGTCGAGATCGAGACGGCGATCGCCGTGGTCGAGGCCGAGGCTCCCGAGCCGGTGGCGATCCTCGCGCACCGGCCCGCGCCGGACTTTCCGGTTCCGGCCGCCGCGCCCGAGCCGGTGGCGCTCGCCGCCTCGCAGCGCGTGACGATCATGGATCTGCGCGAATCGATGTGCCGCTGGCCCATCGGCGACCCGACCACGCCGGAATTCGGGTTCTGCGGCGCCCGCTCAATCACCGGGCTGCCCTATTGCACGCATCACGCCCAGATCGCCTACCAGCCGGCGGCCGAGCGCAAGCGCGACCGCCGCGTGGCCGGCTTCCGCTAAGGCTTTCAAGGGCCGAGCAGGTCGATCAGGTAGGGGATCAGCGGTTCGTCGGCCGGCGGCATCGCGAGCTCGCGCAGGTCGCGCGGGCGCACCCACTTGATCGCCTGGCCCTCGAGCGGGCACGGCGTGCCGTTCCAGCGCCGGCAGACGTAGAGCGGCATCAGCAGGTGGAAGTCCGGATAGGCGTGGCTCGCGAAGGTGAGCGGCGCCAGGCACGGCTCCTCCACCCGGATGTCGATCTCCTCGGCCAGCTCGCGGATCAGCGTCGCCTCGGGGCGCTCGCCCGCCTCCACCTTGCCGCCGGGAAACTCCCACAGGCCGGCCAGCTGCTTGCCGGGTGGCCGCTCGCTGACGAGCACGCGGCCGTCGTGATCGACCAAGGCCACGGCGACCACGAGCAGCAGGCGCACCGGCGCCGTCATGGTTCCACCGCGAACGATGCCGTGGCTTCGGCCTGACTCGCGATCAGCCCGGCCTCGATCGGCACACGCTTGGCGTCAAACCGCGATCCTGCGGAAAAGCGAAAGGCCTGCGCCGCATCCGGCAGCTGCCCATGGCCGACGGTGAGCTGGCAGAGGCCGCCGATCTTGGCGCCTGCCGCTTCCGCCAACGCCTGGGCCTGGGACCGCGCGTCGCGCGTCGCCTCCACCCGAAGGCGGTTCTCGACGGCCAGAGGATCCTTCAGCACGAAGGTGATCGCATCGATCCTGTTCGCTCCCGTATCGAGAGCCTGTCGCAGCAGGTCGCCGAGGCGGCCCAGATCGGCGAGCTGCACGCTGACGCGGTTCGTCGCGCGGTAACCGTCCGGCTGCTCCTGCCGCGTACCGTCCGGTCGCGTCACGGTCCGCGTCGCCGGTTCCAGCACGACGGCCGCGGTGCCGACGTCGCCCGTCGGCACGCCGAGTCGCCCGGCCAGCGCCACGACGCCGCCGACCGCCTGTGACGACGCATCGAGTGCCGCCGCGGCGTTGGGCGCCTTGGCCTCGACGCCGATGACGACGGTCGCGAAGTCGGGTGCCTGAGTGGCCTGCGCGCGCCCGGTCACGGTGATCCGGCGCGCGCAGGCATCGTCGGCGCGAGCCGGCGACCCCAGGAGGCAGAAGCCGGAAGTCAGGGCGATCGCGAGGCGCCTCACGAGCGGTAATCCCCGTTGATCTCGATGTAGCCCTTGGTCAGGTCGCAGGTCCAGACCCGCGCCTTGCCCGTTCCGAGCCCGAGATCGACGCGGACGGTGACGTCGGATTCGCGCATCACGGCGCTCGCGGCATCCTCGCTGTAATCTGGGTCGCGGGCGCCGGCCACCGCCACGCGCACGTCGCCGAACCAGATCGCGAGGCGGTCGCGGTCGGCGGGCTCGCCGGCCTTGCCGACGGCCATCACCACGCGGCCCCAATTGGCGTCCTCGCCCGCGACCGCCGTCTTCACCAGCGGCGAGTTGGCAATCGACATCGCGATGCGATGGGCGGAGGCGTCGCTCTCGGCACCGCCGACCTCGACGGTGACGAACTTGCGGGCGCCCTCGCCGTCCTTGGCCACGAGCTGCGCCAGCTCGATCAGGAGGTCGTCCAGCGCCGCGCGGAAGCCCGCGAGCCGCGGGTCGGCGGCGTCCGCGACCGGCGCGGTCGCCGCCTTGCCGGTGGCGAACAGCATCAGCGTGTCGGAGGTCGAGGTGTCGCCGTCGACCGTCACGCAGTTGAAGCTCTTGCCCGTGCCCTCCGCCAGCATCGCCTGCAGCACCGGCTGCGGCAGCGCCGCGTCGGTGAAGACGAAGGCCAGCATCGTCGCCATGTCCGGCGCGATCATCCCGGCGCCCTTGGCGATGCCGTTGATCGTGACCGCGACCCCGTCGATCTCGGCGGTCCGCGTCGCGCATTTCGGGAAGGTGTCGGTGGTCATGATCGCGCGGGCGGCGGCCTCCCAGGCCTCGGCGCCCGGCACCGTGCGCCCGGCGCAATCGGCGAGCACGCCCTCGAACTTGGTGGCGTCCAGCGGCTCGCCGATGACGCCGGTGGAGGCGATGAACACCTCGGTCTCGGCGCAGCCGGCGGCGGCGGCCGCGATCCGTGCCGTGAGCGCGACCGCATCCCGGCCGCGCGATCCCGTGAACGCATTGGCGTTTCCGGAGTTCACGACCAGCACGCGCGCCGCGCCGCCGGCGAGCGCCTCGCGGCACCAGTCGACCGGCGCCGACGGGCAGCGCGACCGGGTGAACACGCCGGCGGCGGTGGTGCCGGCGTCGAGGCCGACATAGAGGACGTCGGTGCGGCCGGAATAGCGGATCCCGGCCTGCGCGGTGGCGAGGGCGACGCCGCGGATCGGGGGCAGCGCCGGCGTCGAGGCCGGCGCGAGGGGGGAGACGGGGGGCGATTTTGCGGACGACATCGAAACCATCTCCGTGCGCTCGCGGCGTCGCCCGCGACGCGGCCCTGTTGCCCCGCCGGCCCGGCCTCGGTCAACCGCCTGCCCGATCCCGGCGCATGCCTGCTTCCTGGGCGGGTGCGCTCAGAAATACGGCGCAAACGCGGCGTGGGGCTTGCGCGACCGCTGCTTCCCGGCCTAGCATGCTGCGATGCAACGCGAACGCCGAGTCGAACGCGGAATGCCGCAACCCACCAGCGGAACGACGCTCGTGAGCCCGACCCAGCCCGCAGGGGGCTGCTACGGGATCCAGGTTCTCGTCGCCGGCCGGCAGAAGCGCTGGCGTGACGAGGTCTCCAATCAGGTCCGCCGCGCGGGCTTCCAGGCGACGGCCTGCGACAGCGGCGTCGACGCCCTCACCGTCCTCGTCCTCGGCCTTCCGGTCGACGTGCTGGTCGCCGATGTCGGGCTCGAAGGCGCGCTCTGCTGCTCGCGGCTCGCTGTCGAGGCCCGCGCCCTGCGCCCGGGCCTACGCATCGTCCTGGCCAGCGATCTCTACGAGGAGATGTCGGGCGATGCCTCGCACCTCCTCCCCGACGCGATCCTGATCCCGCGCGACCTGCGCAACGGCTCCGTGGCGAGCACCGTTCGCGAAGCCCTGGCGAACCGGCCCGCCTGACGCGCCGTCACGGCCACAGCACGTAGGCGATCAGCGCGAGGTTGCTCCAGCCGTGGAGCGCGATGCACGGCCAGAGCCGGCCGGTGCGCCAGCGCAGCCAGCCCAGCATCAGCGCCAGCGGCGCCAGCGAGACCGGGCGGGCGAATCCCCAGGCCGAGACGTGCGCCATCGCGAACAGCAATGCCGTGACGAGGATCGTCGCGGCCGGCGGCAGGAAGCGGCGGGCGGCGGCGAAGCCCTCCCCGCGCATCAGCATCTCCTCGGCGGCGGGCGCCAGCACCACGACGTAGCCGAGCCACGCCGCCACGGCGGCCGGGCTCAGCATCGGCGACAGGCGCACGCCGTTGCCGAAGGCCGCGCCGAACGCCTCCGCGGTGCCGGTGACCCAGGCGATGTGCACGGCCGGCCACAGCAGCAGGATCAGCAGCAGCGTGCGCGGCCGCATCCCGTTCGGCCGCTCGCGATCGAGGGCGAGCCTTCTGCGCCACCCGGTGCCGTCGCGGCGCAGGGCGACCGCGACGACGAGGCCGGCGAGGAAGACCTGCCGCAGCACGTCGACGGCGAGCTCGCGGCGGGCGAGCTCGGTGGCCCCGAGATAGGGGCGCTGCGCCGCGTCGAGGAACGGATCGATCCCGGCGAGCAGGTCGGCGCCGACCCGGACCGCGGCCAGCGACATCAGGCTCGCCGCCGCGAGGTAGAGCAGGAGCATCCCGGCCAGCACGACCAGGTTCACGCCGAGGCGGCCGGCCGCGACCCATCGCCGGTCCGGTTCGGACGGTGCGGCGGCTTCGATGGGCGGGACACCATGATCGGGCTTCAAAACCGCGGCGATCCCCACTATGTTCTTCTCACCGGTCGAAAGGCCGGAACGGCGACGAACGGTCTTCGCGACGCGCCGGTCACTTCGAACCTATCGGATCCGTTCCGTTCGCCGTAGCCCCCCGCCCTCGGACACGATGGCGCTGCCGGGCGGGACGGTCGGACGGGTCCGCCGGCGCGGTGGTCGGCAGCCTGACGCGGTTCCGCGCGTCGGCCGCTCGATACCCGGCCTCCGGCGACGGAAGCCGCCTTCCTTCCTCATCCGATTTGGTGCGCGTCCCGCGCGACAGGTCGTCGGGCAGACCGCACAGAGCGACCGCAGATGGCAGACGACCTGATCCGCTACGATCTCCTGGTTCAGGACGCCCTCCGCGGCGTCGTGCGCAAGGTGCTCACCGACGCCGCCCGCGAGGGCTTGGCGGGGGAGCATCACTTCTACGTCTCCTTCCGCACCGAAGCCCCGGGCGTGCGGATGTCCCAGGCCCTGCGCGAGAAGTACCCGCAGGACATGACGATCGTCCTGCAGCACCAGTTCTGGGACCTCGGCGTCACCGAGCACAGCTTCGAGGTCGGGCTGTCCTTCTCCGGCGTTCCCGAGCGGCTGCTGGTGCCGTTCGATGCGCTGTCGGGGTTCTTCGATCCGTCCGTGCAGTTCGGCCTGAAGTTCGACCTCAACGAGACGGCGGAGGCCTCCGGCGAGGAGCCCGCCCCGAGCAACGCGAAGGCCGGCCCGCGCGGCGCGGCCTCCGAGCCGACCGAGATGAAGCCCAAATCGGTGACGCCCGGCACCGGCTTGGCGGCGATCGGCAGCACCGCACCGAAGACCATCCCCGCTCTCCCCGCCGCGCAGAACGGCGGCAAGGCGGACGAGAAGGAGCCGCGCGTCGCGGCCAAGGCGGCGAAGAAGGACGCCGACGGCAACGAGGCCAGCGCCGAGGTCGTCAGCCTCGACGCGTTCCGAAAGAAGAGCTGAGGCTCGACGCTTCGGGAGTCAGCCCTCGTCCGGAGGCGTCCGCGCGATCGGGCCTCGGACGGGGTGTCTGGAAAATCACGCGGCCTCCGGCGGGCGCCTTCGAGGCTTCCGCGTCCCCAAGGCCTCTCGGAACGCGGACCCGAACGGCCGGCCCCACGACCACGAAAAAAGGCCGGGGCCTGCTCGGCCCCGGCCTTTCCTCAGAGCGGCGACATCGATCCTTCGACCGACATCCCGTTTTGTTGGTCGGAGTAGCAGGACTTGAACCTGCGACCCCCTGTCCCCCAGACAGGTGCGCTACCGGGCTGCGCTATACTCCGTCACGTCCGCTCTCGCGTCGGCATGCCGTTGGGCCGCCGACACCCCGAAGGGTCCGCGGGTCTTAGCTTTCCGCTCCGGGGCACGCAAGCCCCGTTCCGGCGCTTCGCCGAAACAGGGTGGGGTGTCGCACCGATCCCGACGCCCCTTGCGCGAGGCGGGCCGGATCGGACACGAGACCGCGTGCGGTCTGGCGCAACGAGGCGGGCGGTGGCGGTCTATTTCACGAGCGATACGCATTTCGGCGACCCGCGCATCCTGCGGCTCGACCGCCGGCCGTTTCCCGACCTCGCCGCGCACGATGCCGCGCTGATCGCGACGTGGAATCGCGTCGTCGCGCCCGACGACACCGTCTGGCATCTCGGAGACTTCGCCCTCGGGCCGCCGCGGGAGCGGGTCCACGCGATCCTCGCCGGCCTGAACGGAGAGAAGCACCTGATCGTCGGCAACAACGACGGGCCCGATACGCTCGATGCGCCGGGTTGGGCCTCGATCGCGCATTATGCCGAGATCGCGGTGGACGGCCGCGGCCTGGTGCTGTGCCACTACGCCTTCCGCACCTGGAACGGCATCGGCCGCGGCGTTCTCAATCTGCACGGCCATTCGCACGGGCAGCTCCGTACCGCGCCCAAGCAGTACGACGTCGGCGTCGACGCGCAGGGCTTCGCGCCGGTCGACCTCGCCGCGATCCTGGTTTCGCGCCGCGGCCGCAGCGCAGCGAAAGCGGAACCATCGGCCTAGCTCCGCCGTTGAGCGCACGTAACCGGGGGTTGAACGACACCGGTCGAATACTTTGCCTCTTCCAGCGTACCGCTCGCGTGATTGTCTTCACGGTGGCCCATGACCCGAACCAAGACCACGATACTGGCCGCGTTCGGCCTCGTTCTCTGCCTCGGCCCGGCATTCGCCGCGCCCTCCTGCTTCGAAGGCCGCGCCAAGGTCGATGAGGCGTCCGCCCTCCGCTACCAGGCCCGTCAGGAAGCCCGCCTCGGCAACCACGATCGGGTCTGCGACACCCTCGACGAGATCGGGGACCGCTACAACGAGGCCCGCGATGCCTTCGAGGATTGCGGTGCCGGCGTCGTCGCGATCGATCTTCGCACCGAGCTGCGAAACCTTCGCATCGCCAAGCAAGTCAACCGCTGCGACTGACCGGGTGCGCGTTCGCACCGCAAAGCTTCTCCGTTCCGAGCATCGTCCCATCGAACGCGACGCAGCACGTCGCCGACAAGGCCAGCCGTCATGACCACCGAAACCCAGACCTTCACCGCCGCCACCGGCCCGTCCTTCGCCGCCGCCCTGTGCGGCTTCCTCAGCACCACGGCGGCCACGACGATCCTGATGTTCCTGCTGAGCAGCGTCTGAGCCGAGGCTCTCTAGCGAATGCGCACCGCCGGCCGTCGCCGTTGGGTCAGGGCGCGACCGACCAGAACCGGCGCTTGTTGAACAGCATGTCCTGCGTTCCGATCGTCGGCCCCACCGCGGGCGGCGGCGGGCAGATCGGCTCCGGCCGCTGAGGGGCCGCCATCAGCGTGATCGGCGCGGCCGGAAACAGGCCGAGCCGCTGCTGGATCTCCGGGTTCCGCGCCGCCGCGATCGCCGCGATGCCGACGATCAGCGCCCCGGCCACGGCTCCCAGAACGAAGTTCATCATCCCATCAGCTTTCAGCGGTCAGGCCGGCCTGCCGCCCACGGCTCGCGTGTGATCGCGCAAGCCGGCGGCATTGCGGCGGACGACCCCAGCCGTTGATAGCGGCGAACGGTTTATGAGCTCCTGGTATCGGGGCGGGATGCCGGCAGCGACCGTCGGGCCTCTTCCGTCCGGCCCTGGGCCGCGCCATATTTGGCACATGGCAATTCCCAAGAAGCCCCGGCACGTCTCAGCGACCGGGAAGGCCGACCGGCCGGACGTGCAGCCGCTCGATCCGTTCCTGGCGCAGCTGCTGAGCCCCGCCCTCGCCCGCACGCCGCAGGTCAAATCCGAGCGGCCGGCCGAGCTGCCGCGGCCGGGCCAGCGCAAGCCGGCGACGGCCAAGGCGAAACCGACGGCCAAAGCCGCGACGACCGAGCCCGCCGGCTTCGGCGAGGCGCCGCAGCGCGGCTTCACCGTCGCACCGGGCGCCGAGGTCGATCCGGCGCTGGCCCAGGCCCTCGGCATGACCCCACCCGAGGACGGCCCGGCCCCCGAGGGCGAGCCGGATCAGGCCCCGCTCGCCGCCGACGGCATCTCCGCCACGGTCGACGCCCTGCAGCGCCTGCTCGAGGAGGGAAACCCGCTGTTCCGCGACGGGCAGACCTGGGTGCCGCACCGGCCGGACCGCCCGGCGAAGTCCGAGGGCGGCAAGCCGTTCCGCCTCGAATCCGAGTTCACGCCGGCCGGCGACCAGCCCACCGCCATCGCCGAGCTGGTCAAGGGCGTGAACGCGGCCGAGCGCGACCAGGTGCTGCTCGGCGTCACCGGCTCGGGCAAGACCTTCACGATGGCCAAGATCATCGAGGAGACGCAGCGCCCGGCCCTGATCCTGGCGCCGAACAAGACCCTGGCGGCGCAGCTCTACGGCGAGTTCAAGAGCTTCTTTCCCGACAACGCGGTCGAGTATTTCGTCTCGTATTACGACTACTACCAGCCCGAGGCCTACGTGCCGCGCTCGGACACCTTCATCGAGAAGGAATCCTCGATCAACGAGCAGATCGACCGGATGCGGCACTCGGCGACCCGCGCCCTGCTGGAGCGCGACGACGTCATCATCATCGCCTCGGTCTCGTGCATCTACGGCATCGGCTCGGTCGAGACCTACACCGCGATGTCGTTCACGGTGACGCTCGGCGAGAAGATCGAGCAGCGCCAGCTCGTCGCCGACCTGGTGGCGCTGCAGTACAAGCGCATCCAGGCGGACTTCGCCCGCGGCACCTTCCGGGTGCGCGGCGACGTGATCGAGCTGTGGCCGGCCCACTTGGAGGACCGCGGCTGGCGCATCGGCCTGTTCGGCGACGAGATCGAGAGCATCGTCGAGTTCGATCCGCTGACCGGCAAGAAGATCAACGAGCTGAAGTTCGTGAAGGTCTACGCCAACTCGCACTACGTCACGCCGCGGCCGACGCTGCAGCAGGCGATCAAGGGGATCAAGCACGAGCTCAACGGCCGCGTCGAGGAGCTGACCCGGATGGGCCGGCTGATCGAGGCCCAGCGGATCGAACAGCGCTGCACCTTCGACATCGAGATGATCGAGGCGACGGGCGCCTGCAACGGCATCGAGAACTATTCGCGCTACCTCACCGGCCGCAAGCCGGGCGAGCCGCCGCCGACGCTGTTCGAGTACCTGCCCGACAACGCGCTGGTCTTCACCGACGAGAGCCACGTCACGGTTCCGCAGATCGGCGGCATGTACCGGGGCGACTTCCGGCGGAAGGCGACGCTCGCGGAGTACGGCTTCCGCCTGCCCTCCTGCCTCGACAACCGCCCGCTGCGCTTCGAGGAATGGGACGCGATGCGGCCGCAGACGGTCAACGTCTCGGCCACCCCCGGCAAGTGGGAGATGGAGCAGACCGGCGGCGTCTTCGCCGAGCAGGTGATCCGCCCGACCGGCCTCGTCGACCCGGTGATCGAGATCCGCCCGGCCCGCTCCCAGGTCGACGACCTGCTCGGCGAGGTCCGCGAGGTGGCGCAGGCCGGCTACCGCACCCTGGTCACCACCCTGACCAAGCGCATGGCCGAGGACCTGACCGAGTACCTGCACGAGAACTCGGTGCGCGTGCGCTACATGCACTCCGACATCGACACCTTGGAGCGCATCGAGATCATCCGCGACCTGCGGCTCGGCGCCTTCGACGTGCTGATCGGCATCAACCTGCTGCGCGAGGGCCTCGACATCCCGGAATGCGCGCTGGTCGCGATCCTCGACGCCGACAAGGAGGGCTTCCTGCGCTCCGAGACCTCGCTGGTGCAGACCATCGGACGCGCCGCCCGCAACGCCGACGCGCGCTGCATCCTCTACGCCGACCAGATCACCGGCTCGATGGAGCGGGCGATGGCGGAGACCGAGCGCCGGCGCCAGAAGCAGCTCGCCTACAATCTCGAGCACGGCATCACCCCGCAGAGCGTCAAGCGCGGGATCAGCGACATCCTCAGTAGCGTGTTCGAGCGCGATCACGTCCAGGTCGATACCGGAATGGCGGAGATCACCGTCGGCCACAACCTCAAGGCGGTGATGTCCGATCTCGAGAAGCGGATGCGCACCGCCGCCGCCGATCTCGACTTCGAGGAGGCCGCGCGCCTGCGCGACGAGCTGAAGCGGCTCCAGGCGACCGAGCTGATGATCTCCGACGACCCGATGGCGCGCCAGGCCGACGTCGAGCGCGATGCCGGCAAGTACGGCCGCAAGGCCCCGCGCGGCTCGGGCACGCGGATTTCGAAGCCGACCCTCGACAACATGGGGCCGGGCACCGACCGCGAGTTGCCGGCGAGCGCCGTCGCCTGGGTCGAGCGGCCGAAGCCGCGCTCGACGCAAGGGCTCGGCGGCCAGAAGCCGAAATACAAGGGCGGCGGCGGCCGGCGCTGAGATCGGCCTCCTGCGTCGGACGGGCCGGTTCTCGCGAGCGGGATCACGTCTCGCGCAGGGCGGCGGCGCCTGCTCGGCCGCCGCGGCTCGCTCCCCGTCATCCCATCTCGTCCCGAAGCTCCTGCGCGCAAGCGGTCGCCGCGCCGAATGCGGACGGTCGGGCGCGCGCTGAACCCAAGCGAAGAAAAGCAACTCTCGGTTGTAACTTCAAACCCTCGTTAAGCATTCCCGCTCAGATTGCATGAGCCATGCAATGGATCTCGTGCGTTGTGTTCTCGGCACGATGCAGCCTCCCGGCGTGGTTCCCTGTCGGAGTGCCCCCATGTCTCGTCGCCAGAACCGCGCCTCCGCGCGCACGTCCCCCCCTGCGCCACGTCGCGAAGCGGCCCGCTCGCGCAGCACGATCGCGATCCCGCTGCTCGGAGGCGTTCTGCTCCTCGGCACTTCGGGCCTGGCCGAGGCCCAGGTCCTGCGCGGGGCGCTCGATCCGGTGACCACGGCCGTGAACAGCACCGCCGGAAGCCTGGCGACGGTCGATGCGACCCTCGGCGGCGGCAACCTCGCGACCGTCGGCGCAACGGTCGGCGGCGGATCGGTCGCGAATGTCGGTGCAACCGTCGGTGGCGGATCGGTCGCGGATGTCGGGGCCACCGTCGGCGGCGGCACCGTCGCCAACGTCGGAGCGACGGTCGGCGGCGGATCGGTCGCGACGGTCGGGGCCACCGTCGGCGGCGGCACCGTGGCCAATGTCGGCGCCACGGTCGGAAGCGGCACGATCGCCAATGTCGGCGCGACCGTCGGCGGCGGCACCGTCGCCAATGTCGGCGCCACGGTCGGCGGCGGCGCGATCGGATCCGTCGGCGTGTCGGTCGGCGGCGGAACCGGGACCACCGCCGGCACCGGAACCGGAACCGGCACGACGGGCGGCGCCACCTGCAATCCCTGCACGGGCGGCGGAGCCGGACCCGGCGGCGGCGGCGGCAGCACCGTGTACGATCCGGCCCGCATCGCGGCGATCGAGCTGCGGCTGTCGAACGCCGAGAACCTGCCGATCCGCGGCAACAACGTCAGCC
>NZ_JAKSYA010000185.1:0-44691 GCF_022829485.1 Methylobacterium sp. J-059 | reverse complement strand
CCTGATTCGGATAGTACCTACACACGATCTTGGCACAATGGTCGAGGTAGAGAGAGTAGAAGATGTTCGGGAACGGCGTGTGGACGTACATCATGTTGAAGAAGAAGAGAGGAGAGAAATAGTGGAAGAGAAAGGAGTTGGTTGTGGGGGTGTGTGGGAGGGATGGGTTCTTGACGTTGCCCGCGTTTGTCTGGTCTGGCTTCCGATGGGGGGTGTTGGAGTAGTGTAAAGTATGAAGAAACTGCTCGGCCGGGTTCGCCAGATGCTTCATCAGATCGTCGTTCGCGATCGCCGGGGCGGCAACCGCAAGGCTCGCGCCAAGCGCGAGAAGATGAACCGCTCTCATGTGTGTTCCTCCGACAAGTCTTGATGCCTTCCGGACACGACGCAGACCGCGTCGAGAAGACCTGACCTGACTCTTTGCGACAGGGATCGATTTGCTTCGGTAGCGGGCAGGAAATCGACGACTTTGGGTCGCCGAGCCAGAGGCCGCCATCCCTGAGGCGGCCCCCTCGAAACCGAAGCTTGAACGAACTCTAAGAGATTTTTGAGCCTCGTCAACTCGGTTCGGGCGCCTCCGATAGGGTTGTGCGCAAGTCGCCGCACCCTCGCGGGAAGACCAGGGTCGTTGACGCGCCGCAAAAACTTATTGTGCATCGCACAAAAAGAGGTCATGCCCAGGTGTTGTGCTTCGGCATGAGCGGCAAACACATGCGCCGTTTGCAGCTTGAGCTTCGACATTCGCGTTTTTCATGCGTTCGGTGCACGGTGCGCTGCCGCTTCGCGCGGCATGACGCGGCATCGCCTTGGCAATGGGCAGATGCGCTGCAAAATCCGGTCGCGACACCGCTGAGGATGCTTCGCGGTCAAGCTTAGGTGATTTCCTGCCGCTTCTGCGCGCTCTGGTCGCATGAAACCGCCGTCGGCGACCCAGAACGGCATTTTTCTGCGCCGAGCGATGTCGAGAATCGCCGTCTCAACGGTGGTCATCCGGGAAGGAGGATTGCCTCGCAGGCCGGCCGCGACGATCTCAGGCGAGGGGCCCGACGGCGCCGGTGCTCTCGAACTCGGCGGCGTCGCCGACGAGGTCGGTGAGCGAGATCGCGAGGGTCCGGCCGGTCTTCAGGCGCAGGGTGGAGTCCGGGATCAGCCAGATCGGGCGCAGGCCGGCATGGCTTCCGTGAAGGCTGCCATGGGCCGTGACGACGGATGCCCGCCGTTCCACGATCACCCGGTAGCGGATGCGGACGGTTCCGCAGCCCTCCGCCGAGAGGGTGCCCCGCCCGGTCAGCGTCTGGAGGACTTCGTTGGGTTCGTGCATCGGATGCGACGTGGGGCCCTGGGACGTTTCGGCAATCGCATTGCCATTTAGTCCCGGTCCGTCCCCGTGTCACGGGTTCGCCTGCGATGGTCTCGCGTCGATGACCGGATGCCGGCCGATCGCCGGTTCAGGCCAGCGACCGCACCACGATGCGCCCGCCCTCGGCGGAGAGCGCGAGGCGACCGTGCTTCAGGTCGAGCGCCTTGCTGCCGAAGAGCTCGCGGCGCCAGCCCTGGAGCAGCGGCACGTCGGCCGCGTCGTCGTCGGCCACCGCTTCGAGATCGTCCACCGTGGCGATGATCTTCGGCGCGACGCCCTCGGTCTCGCACACCGCCTTCAGAAGCACTTTCAGCAACTCGACCAGCGCCCCGTTGCCGCCGCTGCGGCCGCGGCCGCGCTCGGGCAGCGCGATCTCGCCGACGTCGCGGGCGAACCCGCGCTCGACGGCGGCGAGGATGTCGGTACCGGTGCGCGAGCGCTCGAAGCCCGCCGGGATCGAGCGCAAGCGGCCGAGCGCCTCGACGCTGCGCGGCGCCGAGGTCGCGACGTCGATCACCGCCTCGTCCTTCAGGATGCGCCCGCGCGGCACGTTGCGCGTCTGCGCCTCGCGCTCGCGCCAGGCCGCGACCTCCATCAGCACCGCGATCTCGCGCGGCTTGCGCATCCGCCCCGACAGGCGGCGCCAGGCCTGAGCCGGGTCGGCGCGATAGGTGTCGGGCGAGGTCAGCACCGCCATCTCCTCGTCGAGCCACTGCCCGCGGTCGTCGCGCACGAGGTCGGCGACCAGCTTCTCGTACACGGTCACCAGATGGGTGACGTCCGACAGGGCGTAGGAGAGCTGCGCGTCCGAGAGCGGGCGCCGCGACCAGTCAGTGAAGCGCGAGGACTTGTCGATCTTCGCCTTGGCCACGTCGTTGACCAGCTGCTCGTAGGACACGGAGTCGCCGTAGCCGCAGACCATCGCCGCGACCTGGGTGTCGAAGAACGGCTGCGGCAGCAGCCCGCCCATCAGCCAGATGATCTCGAGGTCCTGGCGGGCGGAATGGAACACCTTCACCACGCCCTCGTCCGCCATCAGGTCGACGAAGGGCTGGAGGTCGATGCCGTCCGCCAGCGGATCGACCAGCACGCCGGTCCCGTCCGGCGCCGCCATCTGGATCAGGCAGAGCTTGGGGTAATAGGTCGTCTCGCGCATGAACTCCGTGTCCACGGTGACGAAGCTCTGCGCGGCGAGGCGGTCGCAGGCGTCGCGGAGCGCCTGCGTCGTACTGATCAGATCCATGCCCCCGGCTATATCGGAGGTTTCTTGTAAAGGGGAGCCGGATGCGCCGGCATCCCCATCGATCCTCAGGTTCGACGTCCCCGAGGACCTGAGCCGTCTTCGCTGGGCCCGCGGTTCCGCCGGGCATCCGCGACGGCGAGGCTCGGCACCCGGCCGCCCGGTCCTGCGGCGCGCCTTGACTTCGCCCCCCTCGCGTGAATGGTGCCGCGCTTCCATTCCAAGGTTTTGCGATGCACCGTTACCGGACCCATACCTGCGGGGCGCTGCGCCCATCCGATGTCGGCGCATCCGTCCGCCTCTCCGGCTGGTGCCACCGCATCCGCGACCATGGCGGCGTGCTCTTCATCGACCTGCGCGACCATTACGGGCTGACGCAGTGCGTGGTCGATTCGGATTCGCCGGCCTTCAAGGCGGCCAACACCGTGCGCTCGGAATGGGTCGTGCGCCTCGACGGGCGCGTCCGCACCCGGCCGGCCGGGACCGAGAACGCCGAGCTGCCGACCGGCGCGGTCGAGGTCTACATCGACGAGCTCGAGGTGCTGGGCGCGGCCGCCGAGCTGCCGCTGCCGGTCTTCGGCGACCTCGAGTACCCCGAGGAGACCCGCCTGCGGTACCGCTTCCTCGACCTGCGCCGCGAGAAGCTGCACGCTAACATCATGAAGCGCGGCGCGATCGTCGACTCGCTGCGTCGGCGCATGCGCGAGGGCGGGTTCTTCGAGTTTCAGACGCCGATCCTCACGGCATCGAGCCCCGAGGGCGCACGCGACTACCTCGTCCCCTCCCGCGTCCATCCCGGGAAATTCTACGCGCTGCCGCAGGCACCGCAGCAGTTCAAGCAGCTGACGATGATCGCCGGCTTCGACCGCTACTTCCAGATCGCGCCCTGCTTCCGCGACGAGGATGCGCGCGCGGACCGCTCGCCGGGCGAGTTCTACCAGCTCGACATCGAGATGAGCTTCGTCACCCAGGAGGACGTGTTCCAGGCGGTCGAGCCGGTTCTGCACGGGGTGTTCAAGGAGTTCGCCGGCGACAAGCGCGTCACCGACGTGTTTCCGCGCATCACCTACGCCGACGCGATGCTGAAGTACGGCGTCGACAAGCCCGACCTGCGCAACCCGCTGCTCATCGCCGACGTCACGGCCGAGTTCGCCGAGGACGCGGTCGAGTTCAAAGCGTTCAAGGGCGTGATCAAGTCCGGCGGCGTGGTCCGCGCGATCCCGGCGACGGGCGCGGCGACGCAGCCGCGCTCGTTCTTCGACAAGCTCAACGACTTCGCCCGCGCCGAGGGCGCGCCCGGGCTCGGCTACGTGGTGTTCGAGGAGGTCGACGACGCCCTCACGGGCAAGGGCCCGATCGCCAAGTTCATTCCCGCGCCGATCCTGGCGCGGATCGCCGAGAAGACCGGGACGAAGGCGGGCGACGCGGTCTTCTTTTCCGCCGGCACCGAGGCGAAGGCCGCGGCGCTCGCCGGCAAGGCACGCATCCGCATCGGCGACGACCTCGGCCTGTCCGACAAGGACCAGTTCGCGTTCTGCTGGATCACCGACTTCCCGATGTTCGAGTGGAACGAGGACGAGAAGCACATCGACTTCTCGCACAACCCGTTCTCGATGCCGAACTTCGACCACGACGCCTTCCTGGCGCTCGGCGAAGGCGACGACGCCAAGATCCTCGACATCAAGGCGTTCCAGTACGACATCGTCTGCAACGGCATCGAGCTGTCGTCGGGCGCGATCCGGAACCACAAGCCCGAGATCATGGAGAAGGCCTTCGCGATCGCGGGCTACGGGCGCGACGTGCTCGAAGCCAAGTTCGGCGGCATGCTCAACGCGCTGCGCCTCGGCGCCCCGCCGCACGGCGGCATCGCGCCGGGTGTCGACCGCATCGTGATGCTGCTCTGCGAGGAGCCGAACATCCGCGAGGTGGTGCTGTTCCCGATGAACCAGCGCGCCGAGGACCTGATGATGGGCGCTCCCTCCGAGGCGACCCCGAAGCAGCTTCGCGAGCTGCACATCCGCCTGAACCTGCCTGAGAAGAAGGCGTGACCCCACGCGTCCTTCCCTCCCCCCGCAGAAGGGGGAGGGAAAAGCGGTCGCCCCGGGGAGTCCGTTAAGTGCCCAGCCTCGTCGCCGTCGTCGTCGCGCATGACAGCGCCGAGGCTCTGCCGGCCTGCCTGTCGGCGCTCGCGGCCGAGCATGTGCCGGCGATCGTCGTCGACAATGCGAGCCGCGACCGATCGGCGGAGATCGCGGAGGCGGCCGGCGCGCAGGTGGTCCGCAACGCTCGGAACGAGGGCTACGGCCGCGCCAACACCCTCGGCGTCCGCGTTGCCGCGCAGGCCCGCTACGTGCTGATCCTCAACCCCGACGTGATCCTGCGGCCGGGCGCGGCCGACGCCCTGCTCGCCGCCGCCGAGCGCTGGCCGGAGGCCGGATTGTTCGCGCCGCGCATCGTCGAGCCGGACGGCCGGTTCTTCTACCAGCCGCGCTCCCTGCTGGCGCCGTACCTCACCAACCCGCGCGGGCGCCGCGACCTGCCCGCGGGCGATGCCTGCGCGCCGTTCCTGTCCGGCGCGTGCCTGATGATCGAGCGGACGTTCTTCCTGGCGCTCGGCGGCTTCGACGAGCGGATCTTCCTGTTCTACGAGGACGACGACCTCTGTCGCCGCATCGCCGATGCGGGCCGCGCCCTCGTCCACGTGCACGGCGCCGAGGTCCTGCACGGGCGCGGGCGCTCCTCGGCGCCGGAGCGCGGCCGGATGTTCCGCACCCGCTGGCACCAGGCGTGGTCGCGCGCCTACGTCGCCCGCAAGTACGGGCTCGCCGACCCCATCCTGCCGGGGCTCGCGGCCAACGCGCTCAAGGCCTGCCTGTCCCTGCTGGTCCTGCGGCGTGCCGGCGTCGAGCGCTACGGCGGCTCGGCCGCGGGCGCCTGGGCCGCGCTGCGGGGCCGGTCCGCGCTGGCCCGCGAGGGCCTCGAATGACCCGCGCCGCGACGGTGGCGGACGCGCTGGCCCGCCCGCACAACGGCTTCTCCGGCCTTCGCCTGGCGCTCGCGCTGGCGGTGGTGGTCTCGCATGCCTTCAGCGTCACCAGCGGCAACGCCCTCGACGAGCCGCTGGCGCGGGCGACCGGCTTCACTCTCGGCGAGCACGCGGTGAACGGCTTCTTCGCGGTGTCGGGCTTCCTCGTGACGATGAGCTTCGACCGGCGCGGCCTCGTCGACTACCTCATCGCACGGACCCTGCGCATCCTGCCGGGGCTCGTCGCCGCGACGCTGCTGGTCGCCCTCGTCCTCGGCGCCGCGATGAGCACGCTGCCGCTCGGCGAGTATCTGCGCGATGGCGGCGTCTGGCGCTTCGTGCGTGGCACGCTGACCACCTTCAAGAGCAACGCGTCGCTGCCGGGCGTCTTTCCCGACAACCCGTATCGCAGCCCGCTCGGCACGGTCTGGACCCTGAAATACGAAACCCTGTGCTATCTGGGCGTCGTCGCCGCCGGCCTCGTCGGCGCGTTGCGGACGCGCTTGGTGGTGCCGCTGATCGCCGCCGGCTTCGCGATCGCGCTCCTGATCGCGGATGCGAGGCATCCCGACCTGCCGAAGGGCCTTGAGACGGCGTTGCGGCTGCCGCTGATCTTCGCGATCGGCGCGGCGCTCTACGCCGGAAGGGCATCCGTGCGCCTCTCGGTTGTCCCGCTCGCGATCCTGGCGCTGGCTTGCCTCCTGGCGCGCCACACCCCGCTCTACCGCACGCTGCTGTTCACGGCGGAAGGCTACGGCGCAATCTGGCTCGGGCTGTCGCCCTGGCTGTCGCGCAAGGCCTTCGACCCGGCGGCGGACCTTTCCTACGGGATCTACCTCTACGGCTGGCCGGTGCAGCAGAGCCTGCATGCTTCGTGGCCCGGTGCTTCCCCGGCGCTGCTGCTGATCCCGGCGCTCGCGCTGACGATCCCGGTGGCCGCGGTCTCGTGGTACGCCATCGAGCGGCCGGCGCTGCGGCTGAAGACGCGGACCCTGGGCCGCCGCGCCCTCGGCACCATCGAGCCGGCCGGTCCGTGACCGGCTCGGGCGCACGCGCCCTGCCCCCGGCCGCGGCGCTCGCGCACGCGGCGCGGCTTCTCGCCGAGCACGGTTTCCGGGTGACCGCGCGCAACGAGCGCGGCGACAGCCTGTACCTGCAACGCGCGGAATGCGGCTTCGCCCTGCGGCTCTCGAACCACGCCCGGACGGCCAAGCAGCGGCAACGCCGCACCGACGTGCTGGCGAGCCTCGTGGTCCGGGATGCGCGCAGCCCGGAGCAGGTCGCGGCCCTGGTCGCGGGTGCCCTGCGCGATTTCGACCTGGCGCGCGGCCGGCGCGAGGCTCAGGCCTCGGGTGCGGCGTCGCGGAAGTAGGGCTCGACTGTGCCCTTGAGCTTCACCGTCATCGGGTTGCCGGCGCGGTCCAGGGTCTTGCCGGCGCTGAGGCGGACCCAGCCCTCGCTGACGCAATATTCCTCGACGTTGGTCTTCTCGACGCCCTTGAAGCGGATGCCGATGCCGCGCTCCAGAATGGTTTCGTCGTAGAACGGGCTGTTCGGGTTCACGGCGAGGCGGTCGGGGGGCGTCTGGGACATCGGTCGGACCTTCGGGCGGGCGCTCAAGTGCGATCGGCCCGCGGGTAAGGGATTCAGGCAGGCGGTGCAACGGCGCGGGCGGCGGCGATCAGCTCGGGGATGCGCCCGCTCTGCAGCAGCGGCACCAGCGTCGCCACCGCCGCATGCGGCAGGTCCCACCAGGCGCAGGCGACGAGGTCCGCCACCGTCGCCGCGTCGAAGCGGGTGCGCACGACCCGGGCCGGGTTGCCGGCGACGATTGCGTAGGGCGGCACGTCGCGCGTGACCACGGCGTGCGCCGCCACCACCGCGCCGTGCCCGACCGTGACCCCGGACAGGATCAGGCAGCCCGAGCCGAGCCAGACGTCGTGCCCGATCGACACGTCCCCGTGCGAGGCGTGGTACCCGGCCGGCGCGTCCGCATCCGGCCACAGCCCGCGCATCGCGGCGAAGGGATAGGTCGAGGCCCAGTCGAGGCGATGGTCGCCGCCGAGCAGGATCTCGACCTTGTCGGCGATGGAACAATAGCGGCCGATCGTCAGCCTCCGCCCGGATTCGGCGAATCGCACCTTCGGGCGGCCGTACGAATAGGCACCGATGGAGAATCCGTGGGCGCGCACCAGCTTTTCCAGGTGGATCCGCGTCTCGTTGTTCGGGTTGCGCCCGCTGCGCAGCCGGTGCAACAGGGCCTTCATGCGAGGGCGTTCGGCGCCACACGACGTACGCGCCTGATCGAGGGAGAATGGGCCATGGGCGACAACATGTCCGAGGATCTCAAGTCAGGGGCTCTCGTCTATCACCGCCTCCCGCGCCCCGGAAAGCTCGAGATCCAGGCGACCAAGCCGCTCGGCAACCAGCGCGACCTGGCGCTGGCCTACTCGCCCGGCGTCGCCGCCGCCTGCGAGGCGATCGCGGCCGACCCGCAGGAGGCCGCGACCCTCACCATCCGCCAGAACCTCGTCGCCGTGCTCACCAACGGCACCGCCGTGCTCGGCCTCGGCAACATCGGCCCGCTCGCCTCGAAGCCGGTGATGGAGGGCAAGGCGGTCCTGTTCAAGAAGTTCGCCGGCATCGACGTGTTCGACATCGAGGTCGACCAGCTCGACGTCGCCAAGCTCGTCGACGTGGTGTGCTCGCTGGAGCCGACCTTCGGCGGCATCAACCTGGAGGACATCAAGGCGCCGGAATGCTTCGAGGTCGAGGAGCAGTGCCGCGCCCGTATGAACATCCCGGTCTTCCACGACGACCAGCACGGCACCGCGATCATCGTGGCGGCGGCCGTGCTTAACGCGCTCGAGCTCGCCGGCAAGCAGCTGTCGGACGTCCGCATCGTCACCTCGGGCGCCGGCGCGGCGGCCCTGGCCTGCCTCAACCTGCTGGTCTCGCTCGGCGCGACCCGTGAGAACATCACGGTCACCGACATCAAGGGCGTGGTCTACAAGGGCCGCACCGAGCTGATGGACCGTTGGAAGGACGTCTACGCCCAGGAGACCGAGGCGCGGACGCTGGCCGAGGTCATCCCCGGCGCCGACGTGTTCATCGGCCTCTCGGCCGGCGGCGTGCTCAAGCCCGAATACCTCGAGAAGATGGCCGAGAAGCCGCTGATCATGGCGCTGGCCAACCCCTATCCCGAGATCATGCCCGACCTGGCGCAGGAGAAGCGCCCCGACGCGATGATCTGCACTGGGCGCTCGGACTTCCCGAACCAGGTCAACAACGTCCTGTGCTTCCCCTACATCTTCCGCGGCGCGCTCGACGTCGGCGCGCGCAGCATCAACGAGGAGATGAAGAAGGCGGCGGTGAAGGCCATCGCCGCGCTCGCCCGCGAGACCCCCTCCGACGTGGTGGCCCGTGCCTATGGCGGCGAGGCCCGGCCGTTCGGGCCGCGCTCGCTGATCCCGAGCCCGTTCGACCCGCGACTGATCCTGCGCATCGCGCCGGCCGTCGCCCAGGCGGCGATGGATTCCGGCGTCGCCGGCCGCCCGGTCGAGAACATCGCGGCCTACGCCGAATCCCTCGATCGGTTCGTCCACCGCTCCGGCTTCATCATGAAGCCGCTGTTCTCCAAGGCGAAGGAGAATCCCAAGCGCGTGATCTACGCCGAGGGCGAGGACGAGCGCGTGCTGCGCGCGGTCCAGGCCATCGTCGAGGACGGCGTCGCCAAGCCGATCCTCGTCGGCCGCCCGCGGGTGGTCGAGACCCGGCTCAAGCGCTTCGGCCTTTCGATCCAGGAGGGCCGCGACTTCGAGCTGATCGATCCCGAGGACGATCCGCGCTACCGCTCCTACGTCCAGACCTACCTCGACATCGCCGGGCGCCGCGGCATCACGCCGGATGCGGCCCGCACGCTGGTGCGCACCAACACCACGATCATCGGCGCCATCGCCGTGCGCCGCGGCGAGGCCGACGCGCTGATCTGCGGGCTCGAAGGCCGGTTCGAGACGCGCCTGCGCATCATCCGCGACATCATCGGGCTGTCGCCCGGCGTGACGCAATGCGCCGCGATGAGCCTGATCGTCACGAAGAAGGGCGCCTACTTCCTCGCCGACACGCATGTGCGCCAGGATCCGAGCGCGGAGGAGATCGCCGAGCTCGCCGTCGCCTGCGCCGGGCACGTCACGCGCTTCGGCATCACCCCGAAGATCGCGCTGCTCAGCCATTCCGACTTCGGCCAGTCCGACACGCCCTCGGCGATGAAGATGCGGGCGGCTCTGGGCCTGATCAACGACCGTGCGCCCGAGCTTCAGGTCGACGGCGAGATGCAGGCCGATTCCGCGCTGTCCGAGATCGTCCGCGATCGGGTGCTGCCGGGCTCGCGCCTGAAGGGCGCGGCCAACGTGCTGATCTTCCCGAACCTGGACGCGGCCAACATCGCCTACCAGTTCGCCAAGGTGCTCGCCGACGCCCTCCCGGTCGGCCCGCTGCTGATCGGCCCGGCCAAGCCCGCCCACATCCTGACGCCGTCGGTCACGGCGCGCGGCATCGTCAACGTGACGACCGCGGCGGTGGTCGAGGCCCAGGCGGGCGGCGGCCAGATGCTCGACTCGGCCGAGCCCGGCGCGGGCATGCTGTCGGAGTAGCGGCCCGGGACTCTGGCCGTGTCCTTGCATTTCCCGATCCGAGTGGGATGCCGGGGGTCGAGACGATGTGCCAGGGCGACGATCCGAACTGCGCGGCGTTCGCGGAGCACCGCCGCCGCTTCCTCGGCGATCTCGCGCCCGAGCGACGCGCCTTCCTGAAGAGCGGCTTCGTCGCCACGGGCGGCGCTGCCGCGCTCGCGGCCGGCGGCTTGTCCCTGGTCACGCCCGCCCTCGCCCAGACCAGCGCGGCGCGCGGACCGCGGCAGGCGACGCACCAGATGCTGCCAGCCAACGCCGACACGGTGCACTGGGGCTACTTCAGCAAGAACCTGAAGCCGCAGGTCGAGATCGCGTCGGGCGACTTCGTCACGATCGAGACCCTCACGCATCAGGCCAGCGACGATGCCGAGCGGATGATCCAGGGCGATCCGGGTGCCGAGAGCGTCTATCTGTGGACCAAGGACAAGAAGGGCGTCGCGCGGCGCGGGGCGGGCCCGGAGGATGCCAAGCTCGGGCCGGGCGGCGGTCTCGGCGTCCACATCTGCACCGGCCCGGTGGCGATCCGCGGAGCCGAGCCGGGCGACGTGCTGGAGGTCCGCATCCTCGACGTCGCGCCGCGGCCCTGCGCCAACCCGAAGTTCAAGGGCCTGGCGTTCGGAAGCAACGCCGCCGCCTGGTGGGGCTACCACTACAAGGACCTCATCACCGGCGACCGGCCGCGCGAGGTGGTGACGATCTACGAGGTCGACGCCACCGGCACGCGCGACTGGGCGAAGGCGGTCTACAGCTTCCGCTGGCCCGGCGTGACCGACCCGAACGGGATCGCGCACCCGACGATCGACTATCCGGGGCTGCTGGTCGATCACACCAAGACCGAGCGCAACTTCGACGTCCTGAAGGGCATCCGCGTGCCGATCCGCCCCCATTTCGGGACGATGGGCCTGGCGCCGGCCGAAGCCGACATGGTGAACTCGATCCCGCCGAGCTACACCGGCGGCAACATCGACAACTGGCGCATCGGCAAGGGGGCGACGATGTACTATCCGGTCGCCGTGCCGGGTGCGCTGTTCTCGGTCGGCGATCCGCATGCCAGCCAGGGCGATTCGGAACTCTGCGGCACCGCGATCGAGTGCTCGCTCACCGGCACGTTCCAGTTCGTGCTGCACAAGAAGCAGGACCTGCCCGGCACCGCGCTCGAGAGCCTCGACTTCCCGATGATCGAGACGCGCGACGAGTGGGTCCTCTCGGGCTTCAGCTATCCGAACTACCTCAAGGACCTCGGGCCGGCCGCGCAGGACGCGATCTTCCAGAAGTCCTCGATCGACCTCGCGATGCGCGACGCCTTCCGCAAGATGCGGCAGTTCCTGATGCACGCGAAGGGACTGACCGAGGACGAGGCGATCTCGCTGATGTCGATCGCGGTCGATTTCGGCATCACGCAGGTGGTCGACGGCAACTGGGGCGTCCACGCCATCGTGAAGAAGGCGATCTTCGCCGAGCGAACGGCTTGAGCCCCGACCGGAGCGCCACGCTCCGGTCCCATACCCGGATTGTCACCCGACGCGGACGCGCCCTTCCAGGCCGGCGATGCGGGCGAGACCCCGGACGCGGTTGAGCAGGCGGTCGCCGTTCAGCGCGTCCCATTCGGGCGGCAGGCTCAGGACGACGCGGCCGTCCTCGATGCTGAGCGGCATGCGGCGGAGCGCGCCTTCCATGCCGGCGGTCATCGGGAAGGCGACGCGCAGCAGCGCGCCGATGAGGCGGGCGCGCTCGAACAGGCGCGGGCCCGCGAGCGCCCGCAGCATCGGGTTCGCCTTCTCCGGGGCGACGCCCTCGTGGCGGAAGTAGATCGCCAGGGCGAGGAAGCCGCGGCCGGGATGGTCGATGCCGACGAAGGCCGCGTTCTGGATGATCGCGATGCTCTGCTCGCCGCGGTAGTCGGGATGCGCCCGCCAGCCGATGTCGGACAGGAGGCAGGCGGCGTGGCGCAGCCGGCGCTCGTCGGCGGTCTCCGGCCCGTCCAGCGCCGCCACGAACCGGTCGGTCCAGGCGATCAGCTCGTCGGCGTGGCGCGGCGAGCGCGCGCGCAGCTGGTTCAGCTCGGCGCAGGAGGCGAGCAGCGGATCGAGCGCCCGGGTCTCGCGGTCGACCTGCTCGTAGAGCAGGCCCTCGCGCACGCCGGAGGCCGAGATCGCGACCTCGCGCGGGCGGCCGACGCGGATGATCTCCTCCAGCACCACCGCGCCGTAGGCCAGGAGCGGTCGCCGCGCCTCGGAGATCGCCTCGACGTCCTGCAGCGTCGCGGCGTCGGATTGCTCGACGACCTGGAGGAAGCTCAGCTCGTCCGTCGGCTCGACGCTGTAGCCGTGCATCACGTGGACGGGATATTGCCGCGCGGCCTGGTGCAGGCGGGCGAGCGCCCGCCAGGTGCCGCCGACGGCGTAGAAGGTGCGGCCGCGCAGGGTCTCGAGCTGCGGCGCGGCCTTCTTCATGTGCTCGCGCACGATCTTGCCGGCCTTCTTCAGCGAGCCGCCGGAGAGGTCCTGCAGCGCGAGGCCGCCGAGCGGCATCGTCACGCCCTGCCCGACCACGGCGCCGCGCACGTCGACGAGCTCCAGCGAGCCGCCGCCGAGGTCGCCGACCACGCCGTCCGGCGCATGGAAGCCCGAGACCACGCCGAGCGCCGACAGCTCGGCCTCGCGCCGCCCCGACAGCAGCTCGATGCGCGTGCCGCAGGCCGCCTCGGCGGCCTCGAGGAAGGCGGGCCCGTTGGAGGCGTCGCGGGCGGCGGCGGTGGCGAGGACGAACAGCCGCGAAACCCGCATGGTCTCGCACAGCACCCGGAAGCGGGCGAGCGCGGCGAGCGCCCGCCGCACCGCCTCGTCGTTGAGGCGGCCGGTGGTGAGGACGTTGCGGCCGAGCCCGCACAGGACCTTCTCGTTGTAGAGCGGCGTCGGGGCCCGGCTCAGGCCGTCATAGGCGACGAGGCGGACCGAGTTCGAGCCGATGTCGATGATCGCGACGGGCGCGTTGACCAAGGCCGGCTCCCGGTCGGCGGAATGGGCGAGCGTGAGGTTGGCGCGATGGGGACCCAAGCAACGACCTCGCTGTATGATACCGATCGGCTCGTCGAACGCACGTCTGGATGACCCGGCGGCGCGATCCGCACCGCCCGATCCGTGTATCCGGCCCGGGGCCGGACGATCAGCCCCGCTGCGCGCGACGGCTGAGAGCCCGCGGGCTCGACTTCTTCGACGACTTGCCGCGGCCGGACAGGCTCGGGTTCGTCATGAAGTACTTGTGCGCGTTGAACGGTTCCTCGCCCTCGGCGGGGTGGATGCGCTCGGCGCCGCCCGATGCCAGTACACGCCAGCTCTGGCGGTTGTCGAGAAGGTTGGCCAGCATGATCTGGTCGAGAACCTGTTGATGGACCGTCGGGTTGCTGATCGGCAGCAGCGACTCGACGCGGCGGTCCAGGTTGCGGCTCATCAGGTCGGCCGAGGAGATGTAGACCGTCGCCTTCGGGTGCGGCAGCCCGACGCCGTTGCCGAAGGCGTAGATGCGCCCGTGCTCGAGGAAGCGCCCGACGATCGACTTCACGCGGATCGTCTCGGACAGGCCCGGCACGCCCGGCCGCAGGCAGCAGATGCCGCGGACCACGCAGTCGATCTGCACGCCCTCCTGCGAGGCATCGTAGAGCGCGTCGATGATCTGCGCGTCGACCAGCGAGTTGCACTTGATCCAGATCGCGGCAGGCCGGCCCGCCCTGGCGTGGGCCGCCTCCGCCTCGATGTCTGCCAGCAGCCGCGCCTTGGCGGTCAGGGGCGAGACCGACATCCGCTCCAGCTGCGCCGGCTCGGCGTAGCCGGTGATGAAGTTGAAGATCCGCGAGACGTCGCGCGCCACCGCCGGGTCGGCGGTGAAGAACGACAGGTCGGTGTAGATGCGCGCGGTGATCGGGTGATAGTTGCCGGTGCCGACGTGGCAGTAGGTCACGAGCTTGTCGCCCTCGCGCCGCACCACCATCGACAGCTTGGCGTGGGTCTTCAGCTCGACGAAGCCGAACACCACCTGCGCGCCGGCCTTCTCGAGGTTGCGCGCCCAGCGGATGTTGGCCTCCTCGTCGAAGCGCGCCTTCAGCTCGACCAGCGCGGTGACCGACTTGCCGAGCTCGGCGGCCTCGGCGAGCGCCGCGACGATCGGCGAGTTCGACGACGTGCGGTAGAGCGTCTGCTTGATCGCGACGACGTTCGGGTCGCGCGCGGCCTGCGCCAGGAACTGCACCACCGAATCGAACGATTCGTAAGGGTGGTGGACGCAGAAATCCTTTTGGCGGATCGCCGCGAACACGTCGCCGCCGCTCTCGCGGATGCGCTCGGGGAAGCGCGGATTGTACGGCTTGAACTTGAGGTCGGGCCGGTCGATCCCGACGATCTGCGACAGCTCGTTGAGCGCCAGCATGCCCTCGACGATGAACACCGCGTCCGCGCCGATCTCGAGCTCGTCGCAGACGAAGCTGCGCAGGTCCTCCGGCATGCCGGACTCGACCTCGAGGCGGATGACGATGCCGCGGCGGCGCTGCTTCAGCGCGGTCTCGAAATGCAGGACGAGGTCCTCCGCCTCCTCCTCGATCTCGAGGTCCGAGTCCCGGATCACCCGGAAGGCGCCCTGCCCCTTCACCAGGTAGCCCGGGAACAGGCGCCCGGTGAACAGCACGATCACCTGCTCGATCGCGATGAAGCGCGCGACCGTGTCGTCCTCGATCGCCGGAAGCCGCACGAAGCGGTCGAGCACGCCCGGCATGCGGATCAGCGCGCGCAGCACGCGGCCGTCGCGCGGGCGCATCAGCATCAGCGCGATGGTGGTGCCTAGGTTCGGGATGAACGGGAACGGGTGTGCCGGGTCGATCGCCAGCGGCGTCAGCACCGGGAAGACGTGGTTGAGGAAGTACTCCTCCAGCCACGCGGCGTGCTCCGGGCGCAGGGCGTCGGGCTCGACCAGGGCGACGACGCCGTCGAGCTCCTCGCGCAGCTCGCGCCAGCGCGCCTGCTGGTCCTCCGCGAGCTTCGACACGCCGGTGCCGATGCGCGCGAGCTGCTCGGACGGCGACAGCCCGTCCTGCGACGGCAGCGTCAGCCCGGCGCGGACCTGATCGTGCAGGCCGGCGACTCGGACCATGAAGAACTCGTCGAGGTTGTTGGCGGAGATCGAGAGGAAGCGCAGCTTCTCCAGCAGCGGATGCGACGGGTTCGCGGCCTCTTCGAGAACGCGCCGGTTGAACTGCAGCCACGACAGCTCGCGGTTGACGAAGCGCTCCGGCGAAAGCCGCAGGGCACGGCCGGCCTCAAGGATCGTCTCGCGCGCGGCCTTGTCGTCGTCGGCCGCCGGCGGCTCGGGGATCTCGGCGGTGGTCGGCCACTCGTCGCCGGCGGCCTCGGATGCTGAGGGACGGCGCGAGGTCCGTGCTGATGCCGGCGCCCGGCGCGGCGCGCGCTTCGGCGCCGCGTCGTCTCCGGCTTCGGTGACGTCGTTCGCACGATCGAGGGCGTCCACGTTCGATTCGATGTCCGACAACCCTGCCACTCCTCACCTGCCGCCTGTCGCGGCGTCCCTAACATGGGTGCTCTGCCGGAATGCGACACTGCCGTGACGGTCGGCGACGGGCGAGCCCGTTCCTCGGCGATGGCCGGCGGCGTCCGACCGATCGCGATCAGTCGTCCTCGTCGTCGCCGCCATCCGCGATCCCGAGGCGTTCGAGGACCGCGAGCGCCAGCGGCCGCGTGATGCGGCGGCCGCGGCCGAGGGCGTCGCGGTCGAGCTCGGTCACCACCTCGCGGGCGCGCCCGAGGGAGCGGTCGATCCGCAGGGCGACGGCGTCGATCACCCGGAGATCGACCACGAGCTGCCGATCGACGAACAGCTTGACGATGACCGCGCGCAGCAGCGCGTCGTCGGGCTCGCGGATCGCGACGCCCGGCGCCAGCCTCAGGCGCGAGCGCAGGTCGGCCACCGTCAGGCCGATCTGGTCGATCGCCGCGCCGCTGGTCAGCAGCACCGGGCATTTTCGCTCGCGGGCGAGGTTGAGCAGGTGGAACAGGGCGGCCTCGTCGCGGCCCGGGCGGTCGATGTCCTCGATCACCAGGGCGCCGTTCGAGATGCAGTGGGTCACGGTCTCCGCCGTGACCTCGGCCGCCGGCACGGTCCAGGCATGGGCCCGCGTCGCCCAGATCGAGGCGAGATGGCTCTTGCCGCTGCCCGGCGGGCCGGTGAGCACGAGCACGGTGTCCGGCCAATCGGGCCAGGCCTCGATCGACGCGTAGGCGGCCTCGTTGGCCGTGCCGACCAGGAAATCCTCGCGGCCGTAGCGCGGATCGAGCGGCAGGTCGAAGGCCAGTTGCTTCGGGGGGGCGTTCTCGCGCATGCGGCGCCCAGGGTGACCGTGCCGGCCCGACAGTCAAGCGCCAAGGCTCAAGGCCGCGGCACCTCGATCAGCACCGGCTGCTCGGCGTGGTAGAGCCGGCTCTGCAGGTAGCGCGACAGGGCGAAGCGCACGACGACGCCGATCGAGGCCGCAACCGGCACTGCGAGCAGCAGCCCGAGGAAGCCGAACAGCGAGCCGAAGGCGAGCAGCGCGAACATCAGCCAGACCGGATGCAGGCCGACGGATTCGCCGACGAGTTTGGGCGCGATCACGTTGCCCTCAAGGAACTGCCCGACGAGGAACACGCCCACCGTCAGCCCGAGATGCAGCCAGTCCGAGCCCGGCCAGAACTGCACCAGCGCGACGCCGACCGAGAGCAGGAAGCCGGTGAGTGTGCCGACATACGGGATGAAGGTGAGGAAGCCGGCGATCAGCCCGATCAGCACGCCGAAGTTCAGCCCGACGAGCCAGAGGCCGGCCGCGTAGAAGGTGCCGAGGATCAGGCAGACCAGCGTCTGGCCGCGGACGAAGCCGATGATCGCCCGATCGATCTGCGCGGCGAGCCGGCGCACCGTCGTGCGGTGGCGCGGCGGCACCCAGGTGTCGAGCGTCGCGATCATCCGGTCCCAGTCGACGAGGATGTAGAACGCGACCACCGGCGTCACCACCAGCAGCGAGATCACCGAGATCACGGCCTGCGAGCCGGACCAGATCGACTTGAGGAAGGCGAGCAGCCATGCGCCGCCCTGCGTCGCGAGGGTCCCGACGGAGGATTGCAGCTCGTTGACCACGTCGGCGCCGCCGAGCCGCTGCAGCACCGGGCCGGCCCGCTCGGCGATGATGCCCTGCAGCCGTCCGATCATGCCGGGCAGGCTGTTGATCAGCGCCGCCACCTGGTTGGCGGCGAGCGGCACCAGGATCAGCAGCGACACGATCAGGCCGGCGACGAACATCGCCAGGATCAGCAGGCTCGCCGTTAGCCGACCGAGGCCGAGGCGCTCGAGCCGGTCGGCCAGCGGATCGAGCAGGTAGGCGAGCGCGATGCCGGCCACGAAGGGCAGCATCACCTCCCGCAGCAGGTAGACCACGATGCCGAGGGCGACGAGCGCCGCCAGACCGATCACAGCCCTGCCGCGCATCGACGCCCTCCCCTGCGAACTCGCGTGGGGACAGTGGGAAGGCGGTTCCGAACGGTCAAGGCGGCCGCCGGTGCCCGCCGTGCCACGGAGCGGCCGCGGCGCGTCATTTTCTTGTGGCCCGACGGGTTCGGTCGGCGCGAATCTCGGCTAAAGCAGCCCCGGACCACAGGAACGGAACGCCGATGACGGCCGAGACCACGAACGGGCTGACCTACGTGCATGCGGGCGTCGACATCGATGCCGGCAACGCGATGGTCGAGACCATCAAGCCGCTGGTGCGCGCCACGCGCCGGCCCGGGGCCGACGCGGAGATCGGCGGGTTCGGCGGCCTGTTCGACCTCAAGGCCGCGGGCTTCAAGGACGCGATCCTGGTGGCCGCCAACGACGGCGTCGGCACCAAGGTGAAGGTCGCGATCGAGACCGGTCGGCACGACACGATCGGCATCGACCTCGTGGCGATGTGCGTTAACGACATCATCGTCCAGGGCGCCGAGCCGCTGTTCTTCCTCGACTACTACGCCACCGGCAAGCTCGTGCCGGGCGTCGGCGCCGACATCGTCCGCGGCATCGCCGAGGGCTGCCGCCAGGCCGGCTGCGCCCTGATCGGCGGCGAGACCGCCGAGATGCCGGGCCTCTACGACGGCGCCGACTACGACCTCGCCGGGTTCTCGGTCGGCGCGGCCGAGCGCGGCACCCTTCTGCCGAAGCCCGGCATCCACGCCGGAGACGTGGTGCTCGGCCTGCCCTCCTCCGGCGTGCACTCGAACGGCTTCTCGCTGGTCCGCCGCATCGTCGCGCGCACCGGCCTGGCCTGGGACGCGGCCGCGCCGTTCGCCCCCGGAAGGACGCTGGGCGAGGCGTTGCTGGAGCCGACGCGGATCTACGTGAAGCCGCTGCTCGCGGTGTTGAAGGCGACCGACGGGATCAAGGCGCTCGCCCACATCACCGGCGGCGGCTTCCCGGACAACCTGCCCCGCGTCCTGCCCGACGACGTCGGCATCACGATCGACCTCGATGCAGTCCGCCCGCCGCCGGTCTTCGGCTGGCTCGCGCGGGAGGGCGGCGTCGCCGAGGCCGAGATGCTGCGCACCTTCAACTGCGGCATCGGCATGGTGCTGGTGGTCGCCGAGGACCGCGCCGAGGCGGTGATTCGGGCCCTCGCCGAGGCCGGCGAGGCACCGGTGCGGCTCGGGGCGATCACCGCCCGCGGCCCGGAGCCCGTCGCGTTCACCGGCCGCCTCGCGCTCTGATGGCGGCGATGCCCAGAACGCGCGTCGCGATCCTGATCTCGGGCCGCGGCTCGAACATGGTCTCGCTGATCGAGGCGGCGAAGGCGCCGGATTACCCGGCCGAGATCGTGCTGGTGCTCTCGAACCGGCCGGAGGCCGGCGGCCTCGCCCATGCGCGTTCCGTCGGCATCCCGGCGCACGCGATCGACCACACCACGTTCTCGGACCGCGCGACCTTCGACGCCGCGCTCGACGCCGAGCTGCGCGCGGCCGGCATCGAGCTGGTGTGCCTCGCCGGCTTCATGCGGATCTTCTCGGCGGGCTTCGCCGAGGCCTGGGCCGGGCGGATGATCAACATCCACCCGTCCCTGCTGCCGCTGTTCAAGGGCACGCACACCCACGCGCAGGCGCTCGCCGCCGGCGTCCGCCTCCACGGCTGCACGGTGCATTACGTGGTGCCGGAACTCGATGCCGGCCCGATCGTGGCGCAGGCGGCGGTCCCGGTGCGTTCGGGCGACGATCCCGACAGCCTCGCGGCGCGGGTGATCGTGCAGGAGCACAGGCTCTACCCGGCAGCGCTCGCGCTGGTGGCGGGGGGGCGTGCCCGGTTGGAGGGCGAGCGCGTCGTGATCGACGACGATCGCGGCGCGGCCGACGCGGCCCTGCTGAGCCTGTAGCGTTCCGCGCCTTCCCTCACCCGCAGAAGGGAGAGGGAAAGCCTCGTACTTGTTTCTAGACCGGCCGCTGCAGCTTGCACGAATCCAGTGCGTTCAGCGCCTTGGCGCGGGCGGAATCGTTGAAGTAGCCGGTGGCGCGGTAGGCCTCGATCTCGGACTCGTCGAGCGAGCGCATGGTCTGCTTCGCGTAGCAGCCGCAGGGGCGCTCCAGCGAGGCTTCCGGCGCGTTGGTGATGCGGGCCTGGACCACGGCGCAGGCGTGGCGCACGCGGCCTTCGAGGTTGGCCTTCGGCACCGTGCGCAGCGCCGGGTCGGGCTGGTACTGATCGAACGGCGCGGAGGACCCGCTGGCGAGGGCGGCGGTCGCGGCGAGCGAGAGCAGGCCGGCGGCGATCAGGGACAGGCGGCGGGTCGTCATGGCAGGTCCATTGGCGAGATCTGGAAATCCGACGCCGTTGGACTCTCTGGCCGCCCGCTTCGTCAATGACGGTGCGGCCACACCGCCCTCCATTCCGGGCGATGTGGCGTTCTACCGAGCCGAAGGCGTCCCCGGTGTGTTCCGGCGACCACCCTCGGGCCCGCGGTTCCCGCGTTCCTCAGCCGACGATGTCGGAATCCTGGAAGAACTGCGCGATTTCCATCTTGGCGTTGTCGGCACTGTCCGAGCCGTGGACGGTGTTCTCGCCGACCGATTCCGAGAAGGTCTTGCGGATGGTGCCCTCGGCGGCCTGGGCCGGGTTCGTCGCGCCCATCACCTCACGGTACTTCGCGACGGCGTTCTCGCCCTCGAGCACCTGAACCACCACCGGGCCCGAGGTCATGAAGGTCACGAGCTCGCCGAAGAACGGGCGCTCCTTGTGGATCTCGTAGAACTTCTCGGCCTGGGCCTGGCTCATCTGGATGCGGCGCTGGCCGACGATCCGCAGGCCCGCCTTCTCGATGACCGCGTTGACGGCGCCGGTGAGGTTCCGCTTGGTCGCGTCGGGCTTGAGGATGGAGAAGGTGCGCTCGGTGGCCATGGTCAGTCCGCTTCGGATGAAAATAAAAAACGCCAGCAAGCGCGTCGCGAAAAACGCTTTGGCGCCGGGCTTATAGCGAGGGCGCCGGACACCCTCAACCCGAGCCTGCACGATGCTTGGCCATGGCAACGCTGCAACACTGCCGAAAAATCGCCCGAATGCGGTGGCTGAGTGATCTCACGAACTCCACCCGCCCCGCGCCGTCAGGCGCCAGCTTCGGAGCTACCTGCATGCGTCTCGCCCTCGCCGCCACCCTCCTCCTCGCGGGCATCGCCTCGGCGCACGCCCAGTCGAGCAAGGATCCCTCCGGCACTTGGCTGACCGAGGACGGCCGCGCGAAGATCCGCATCGACCGCTGCGGCGCCGGCCACGCTCAGGTCTGCGGCAAGGTGGTGTGGCTCAAGGTCGCCACCACGGAAGCCGGCGCGCCGCGCACCGACATCAAGAACCCCGATCCGAAGAAGCGCTCGCGCCCCGTACTCGGCCTGCCGCTGATCGAGGGCCTGCAGCCGGACGAGGCGAAGTTCTCCGGCAGCATCTACAACATCGAGGAAGGCAAGATCTATCAGGTCAGCCTCGAGCGCGAGAACGCCTCGGAGCTGTCGGTCTCGGGCTGCCTGCTCAAGGTGCTGTGCGGCTCGCAGACCTGGACCAAGGTGCCGGACGTGAACCAGCAGGCCGCGAATGTCGGCGCCGAGCCGGCGCCGCAGAAGCCGGCCAAGCCCGCCGCCAAGTAGGCGGGACCACTCCCCTGCGGACGCCGTCGATGGCGGCGTCCGATCAGCATGCCGGCGCGCCCGATCAGATCGCGGAGAGGCCTCTCTGCACGGCGGGCCGTGCCAGGACCCGGTCGAGCCACGCCTTCACGTTCGGCAGCGCCCCGAGGTCGACGCCCTGCTTGCCGGTGAACTTCGCCCACGGCACCGTCGCCATGTCGGCGATGGAGTAGTCCCCGGCGAGGTACTCGCGATCCGCCAGCCGCCTGTCGAGCACGCCGTAGAGCCGGTTGGTCTCGGCGGTGAACCGCTCGATCGCGTAGGGGATCTTCTCCTTCGCGTAGATCTTGAAATGGTGGGTCTGGCCGAGCATCGGCCCGAAGCCGGCGCATTGCCAGAACAGCCACTCGTCGACCGCGACGCGCGCCCGCTCGTCGGGCGGATAAAAGCGGCCGGTCTTGCGCCCGAGGTATTGCAGGATCGCGCCGGATTCGAAGATCGAGACCGGCTCGCCGCCCGGCCCGTCGTGATCGACGATCGCCGGGATCTTGTTGTTGGGCGAGATTTCGAGGAACGCGGGCGCCATCTGCTCGCCCTTGGCGATGTCTACCGGGACGACCCGATACGGCAGGCCGCACTCCTCCAGCATGATCGGGATCTTCCAGCCGTTCGGCGTGCTCCAGGTGTGGAGATCGATCGGTTTGCCGGTCACGGCCGCCATCGCTTGCCTTCGCTCTCCAACGGATCGGCCGGCCGTCACGACGGGCCCCGTCTGCCGACGGTAGCTACCTCGGAACTCGGCGCGTACTCAAGGGCGCCCGATCACCGCTCACGTTTTCGAGAGATCACCGGGTCGCCTGTTGCCGCTCGGTCGTTCGGCCTTGTCCTCGGCCAAGCTTGGCGATGTGGTGGGGCGAGGTAGCGCACGTCGCGATTCGACGTGCCGCCCCGGAGGGTCCGCCGTCATGTTCGCCCGTTTCCTCGCGATCGCCGCCTTCGCCGTTCCGCTGGCCCTCGCACAGCCGGTCCTGGCCAAGGATCCGCCCGCGGCCAAGCCGACCGAGACGCCGATGGCCGCGCCGGCCGCGCCAGCGGCCAAGCCCGACGCCGCCCCGAGCGCGGGGCAGATGGCGGCGCGCCAGCGCCAGAAGACCTGCGGCGCGCAGTGGCGGGCGCTAGCCGACGCCGAGAAGGTGTCGCAGGGTCCGAAGTGGCCGCAATACTGGAGCAAGTGCAACAAGCGCCTGAAGGGCGAGAAGGCCTGACGGATCGTCCTGCGTTCCGGCGGGTTGTGCGTTCTGGTACTCAAGCGTAACCGAACGCGATGATGACGGAACGACAGGCGCTGCAGCGCACGGTGGCGGTCGCGGCGATCGTTCCGATCGCCGCCGGATTGTATGGCGTGGTCTTCGGCATGAACGGCCTGGAGGTCGGCCTGCCCGACATCTCGGCCGACAGCCATTTCCGCTACCTGTCCGGCCTGCTCACCGGCATCGGCATCCTGTTCCTGACCTGCGTCGCCGGGATCGAGGAGAAGGGCCGGCTCTTCCGGTTCCTCACCCTCGTCGTCGTGCTCGGCGGGCTCGCGCGCCTGCTCGGCCTGTGGCTCACCGGCGTCCCGTCGCTGACGATGCTCGCGGCGCTCGGCATGGAGCTCGGCGTCACGCCGCTGCTCTGCCTGTGGCAGGCGCGGATCGCCGGGCGGGCGCGGGACGCCGCCGCGATCGTGGAGACAGGGGCCGCCCCCGGCACGCCGGCGCGATGAGCGAGGCCGCCACCGAAACCACGCCCTGGCTCGGCCGGATGGTCGACCGGCTCGACGCGATCGTGCCGAAGCCGGCCGCCTGGGCCTTCGCCCTGCGGATCTGGCTGGCGATGATGCTGGCGCTCTACGCCGCGTTCTGGTTGCAGCTCGACAGCGCGTCGTCGGCCGCCACCGGCGTGGCGATCCTGGCGCAGCCGAAGCGCGGGCAGGCGATCTCGAAGGCCGCCTACCGCTTCCTCGGCACCGTGATCGGCGGCATCGTCGCGATCGTGTTCATGGCGCTGTTCGCGCAGGACCGGGTGACGCTGCTGGTCGCGTTCGCGGTTTGGATCGGGGTCTGCGTCTTCATCGCCCAGTACCTGCAGGACACCCGCGCCTACGGCGCGATGCTGTCCGGCTACACCGTAGCGATCATCGCGCTCGCGCATATCGATGCGCCGCAGTCGACCTTCGACGCGGCGGTCGGGCGCCTGGCCGCGATCACGGTCGCGATCGTCACCATCACCTTCATCAACGACGCCCTCGCCTCGCCGAGCACGTGGCGAACGTTGCTGCCGACGCTGGCCTCGGCCTACGCGGGCACCAAGACCTTCGCCCGCGAGGCGTTCACCTCGGGCGATCCCGGGGCGCTGCGGACCGCCGCGCTGATCCGGACGATCGCGCCGATGCGGGCGGATGCCAGCGCGATCGCCGGCGAGCTCGACGACGGCCCCTACCGGGCGGCCGGCGCCCGCAGCGCCATCGCGGCGCTCTACGTGATGGCGGCGGCGAGCCGTGCCGCGGCGAACGCGGCCGCGTCCCTGCGCCATCCGAGCTCGGCGGTCGAGGAGGCGATCGGGCTGTGCCGCGAGGTCGCGTCCGGCGGGGTCGGCGAACCGGATGCCGGCCGCCTCGACCGGATCGATGCACGCCTGCGCGACCTCGTCGATGCGGCGGTCCGCGATGGGCGCCGGCCGCTGGACGAGCTGGTGGCGCTCCAGCGCTGCCTCGACTTCGTCAACGCCGCGACCTTCGCCGACGACGGCCTGCGCGCCCTCGCGGACGGCCACGTGCCGCTGCGCGACGTCAAGCTTCCGACCCACCGCGACTTCCCCGTGGCCCTGCGCGCCGCGTTGCGGGTGGCGATCGGCTTCGGGCTCACAGCCGCCTTCATGGTCCTCTCGGGCCTGCCGCAGACCTCGTTCGCGCTGGTCCAGGTCGCCTCGACCTGCGCGCTGTCCTCGACCGCGCCCGATCCGAAGAAGTTCGCCGTCGGCGTCCTCATCGGCATGCCGCTGGCCTCGCTGTTCGCCGGCATCGTGCTGTTCGGCTTCCTCAACGGGAACCAGGGTTTCCCGTTGCTCGCGATCGCGATGATCGTGCCGGTGTTCGTCGCCTGCTTCCTGTCGCTGAACCCGTCCACCTTCGGCATCGGCTTCATCGCGCTGGTGTTCACGCCCGTGCTGATCGCGCCCGAGAACCCGCAGAGCTACGACCCGCAGACCTTCCTGATGAACGCGGTGCTGGTGATGGCCTCCGCGGTCATCCTGTTTCTCGCCGTCCGGCTGGTGCTGCCGATCTCGGCCTCGCAGCATCGCGCCTTTGCCCTCGATTCCGCCAAGCGCGCCCTGGCGGAAGCGCTGGCGGGCGAAGGCGGCGACGCGACCACGCGGACCAGCCTGAACGCCGACCGCTTGTTCCAGTTCGCGGGATACACCTCCGGCAGCCGCGCCGTGCGGCACATGGCGATGGTGCACGCCTTCGCCCTGTCGCAGCTCGAATCCGCGGCGGCGCGCGCCCACGCCCAGATGCGGCTGCTGAGCGGCACCGAGGCGATGCGTGCCCCCGTCGCGAAGGGCCGCGAGGCTTTGGCGCGCGGCGATGCCTGGCGCCTGCAGGACGCGGCCCGCGACCTCCTCCGCGCCGCCGCCGATCACGAGCGCGGCACGCGCATGACGGTCGCGCGCGCGGCGACCGACCTGGTGGCCGCCGCACGCGTTATCGAGCGTCATCGGCGCTTCCTCGTGCGCCTCGACATGCCCGGTTTTTGAAACGAAGGGGTCCCGGAAGGCGACGATGCGTCACGAACTGCAAATCGGCGGGATCCTGGTCTCGCCCTTCGTCGCCTATGCGCTCGGCGCCTTCGCGATCCTGATCGCGCTACGCTTCGTCTTCGCGCGCATCCGCTTCAGCCGCTACGTCGCCAACCCGCCGCTCGCCGAGGCCGGGATCTACGTCTGCGTGCTCGCCCTCCTGATCGTGTTGCTGTGATGGCCGACGAGGACGACCCCAAGGCCTCGACGGCCGATCGCGCGGACGCGACGCGCGCCGACCCGCCGGCGCTCGCCGACGACCGCCCGGCCCGTGCCCGGCGCGGGCGCATCGGAAAGGTCCTTCGGCTCGCCGCGACCGGAGTGATCCTGCTGCTCGCCTTCCTCGCCGCGGCGGTGGTCTGGTCGTACTACGTCACCGCGCCGTGGACGCGCGACGGGCGGGTGCGGGTCCAGGTCGCCAGCATCGCGCCGCAGGTGTCGGGGCAGATCGTCGAGCTTCGCGTCGGCGACAACCAGACCGTGAAGCGCGGCGACGTTCTCTACGTGATCGATCCGTTCGACTTCGAGGTGAACGTCGCCTCGGCCGAGGCCGAGGTGAAGAACCGCGAGGCCGACCTTTCCGTCAAGAACGCCCAGTCGGCGCGGCGACAGGCGCTGACCACGGTCTCGACCTCCGTCGAGGAGAAGCAGCAATACGCGGGCACCGCCAAGATCGCCGAGGCGGCCTTGGAGACCGCCAAGGCGCAGCTGTCGCAGGCCAAGACCAACCTCGCGCGCACCCAGGTGAAGTCCACCGTCAACGGCCGCGTGACCAACCTGCTGCTGCGCACCGGCGACTACGCCTCGACGGGCACCTCGAACATCTCGGTGATCGACACGGACTCGTTCTGGGTCGACGGGTATTTCGAGGAGACCAAGATGGAGAACATCCATGTCGGCGACCCGGCCGAGATGGCGCTGATGGGCTATTCCGGGCACCTGCGCGGCACGGTCGAGAGCATCACGCAGGGCATCTCCACCGCGAATGCGGCACCGAGCACGCAGGGCCTCCCCAACGTCGATCCGGTCTACACCTGGGTGCGGCTGGCGCAGCGGGTGCCGGTGCGGATCCGCATCGGCCACGTGCCGCCGGGCGTTCCCCTGGTCGCCGGCATGACCGCGACGGTCGTCGTCGGCGAGGGCGGCACGCCGCCGCCGGCCTGGTTCATGAATCTGCGCCGGCGCATCACCGGCGAGCCGGCGCCGACCCGGGAGGCGGAGGCCGAGAAGCGCTGAGGCCGGCGCCGTCCGAGCCCGCCGAGCCGTGTTGCAGAAAGTTGCGGCCTGCCGCGTGTCCCTGTACCGGCGCGCCCGGATGCGCGGGCTCGCGAGGAACGCCATGACACGCCGCCCCCTGCGCGTCCTCATCGCCGCCGCCGGGCTGGCGCTGGCCGCGACCGGCGCCCGGGCCGCGCCAGCCAAGGCGGCGGTGTTCGACGTCCAGTTCGCGAACCGGTCGCCCGTCGCCCCCGACGCGGCCGAGACGGGGCGCCTCAAGCGCATCGGCACCGAATTTCGCGACCTTCTGCAGAACAAGGGCCTGTTCACGCTGGTCTCGGCCGAGCCGGTCCGCGAGGAGGTCGCCAGGAGCGTGGACCTGCGTCCCTGCAACGGCTGCGCCGTCACCGTCGCGAAAAGGCTCGGGGCCGACACCGCGATCACCGGCGAGGTCCAGAAGGTCTCGAACCTGATCCTCGACCTCGATGTCTACGTGAAGCCAGTCGCCGACGACGCGCCGAAGCGGGCCTGCAGCGTCGACCTGCGCGGCAACACCGACGAATCGTTCGATCGCGCCGTGCCCCACATGGTCGAGAACAACATGAGCGACGGGCCGTAGGACCGGTCGATCCTAAGGATCTCGCAGAGCTTGAGACGCCGACCCGATCGATGTCGCGACGCATCGAGAGATCGCCCACTATCGTCCAGGCGATCTTTTGCGGTGCGATCGACTATTCGCACATGCGAAGACTGGAAAGGGCAGCCGAAATGCACGCTTGACGTCGTGGTCTGTCGGGATCAGTCTATCTCCGTGCTTCGCCGATGGCGAAGCCGAGGCCGACCGGTGGGGTGAGCCTTCCGCCGGAGCAGGCAGGAGGAGACGAGCATGACTCCACCGCAGCGCGACGCCGCCACGACGACTTCGTGACCCGTTCGGCCCGAGGTCCAGCGGCATCAGACGGACGACGGACGGAAGCGGCCTCAGGGGCGCAGAAGCGGCCGGCACGGCTCGCCTTCGAATGCGCGAAATGCCCCGGCTCGGCCGCTTCCGCCCGGTTCTCAGATTCTACTCGATCCCGAGCTTGCTCTTGAGCAGGGCGTTGACCGCCGCCGGGTTCGCCTTGCCGCCGGTGGCCTTCATGGTCTGGCCGACGAACCAGCCGAGCAGCGTCGGCTTCTCCTTCGCCTGCTGAACCTTGTCGGGGTTCTTGGCGATGATGTCGTCGACCGCCGCCTCGATCGCGCCGGTATCGGTGACCTGCTTCATGCCGCGGGCCTCGACGACCGCGCGCGGGTCTCCGCCTTCCGTCCAGACGATCTCGAACAGGTCCTTGGCGATCTTGCCCGAGATGACGCCCTCGCCGATCAGGTCGATGATCCGGCCGAGCTGGTCGGCGGAGACCGGCGTCGCGTCGATGCCGAGGCCTTCCTTGTTGAGGCGGCCGAACAGCTCGTTGATCACCCAGTTCGCGGCCGCCTTGCCGTCGCGCCCGCGCGCCACCGCCTCGTAGTAGTCGGCCGACGCCCGCTCGGCCACGAGCACGTTGGCGTCGTAGGCGCTGAGCCCGAAATCGGCGACGAAGCGCGCCTTCTTGGCGTCCGGCAGCTCGGGCAGGCCCTCGGCGAGGGCGTCGACGTAAGCCTGGTCGAACTCGAGCGGCAGCAGGTCCGGATCGGGGAAGTACCGGTAGTCGTGCGCCTCTTCCTTGGAGCGCATCGAGCGGGTCTCGCCCTTGGCCGGGTCGTACAGGCGGGTCTCCTGGGAGATCGTGCCGCCATCCTCGATGAGCGTGATCTGGCGGCGCGCCTCCGACTCGATCGCCTGGCCGATGAAGCGGATCGAGTTGACGTTCTTGATCTCGCAGCGGGTGCCGAGCGGCTGGCCGGGACGGCGCACCGAGACGTTCACGTCGGCGCGCAAGCTGCCCTTCTCCATGTCGCCGTCGCAGGTGCCGAGGTAGCGCAGGATGGTGCGCAGCTTGGTCACGTAGGCGCGGGCCTCCTCGGAGGAGCGCAGGTCCGGCCGCGAGACGATCTCCATCAGCGCGACGCCGGACCGGTTGAGGTCGACGAAGCTCTGGGTCGGGTTCTGATCGTGCAGCGACTTTCCGGCATCCTGCTCGAGGTGCAGCCGCTCGATCCCGACGGTGATCGACTCGCCGTCGAGCAGGTCGACGACGACCTCGCCCTCGCCGACGATCGGGTCCTTGTACTGCGAGATCTGGTAGCCCTGCGGCAGGTCCGGGTAGAAGTAGTTCTTCCGGTCGAACACCGAGCGGTGGTTGATTCGCGCCTTAAGGCCGAGGCCGGTGCGCACCGCCTGGGCCACGCATTCCTCGTTGATTACCGGCAGCATGCCGGGCATCGCCGCATCGACCAGCGAGACGTGGTCGTTCGGCTCGGCCCCGAACTCGGTGGAGGCGCCGGAGAACAGCTTCGAGCGGCTGGTGACCTGGGCGTGGATCTCCATGCCGATCACCACCTCCCAGTCGTGCTCGGCGCCCTTGATGAGCTTCTTCGGGTTCACGGGAGCCGTCATGCTCGGACTTTCATGCAACGGGGCGCCGGGGCGCCGCGGAGTGTCGTGGCGGTGCGGGGACCGGTCAAGGCGCGTGCGGCCGCAGGATCCGCCGGGCGGTGAAGCCGAGGATCGACCACAGGATGGCCGCGCCCACCCGCACCGGGAAGAAGGTCGGCCCGTCGTGGCTGACCGGCGCCGGCCACGGGATGCCGATCGCGGTGACCGCCCAGGAGAACAGCACCGCGGCGACGAAGCCGGCGATGACCGCGACGAACAGCTTGCCGAACTGATCGGCCGACCAGCCGAGATAGAGGCAGACCGCGATCAGGACCGGGTCGAACCCGGCCCAGATCCAGACCGTCCAGGGATAGTAGGGGACCGTCACCACCAGGCCTTCGGCAGGACCGTGCGTCCGGCGGCGCGCTCGATCACCTCGGCGGTGGCGAACAGGGTCTCCTCGTCGAAGGGGCGGCCGATGAGCTGGAGCCCGAGCGGCAGGCCCTGGCCGTCGAGGCCGGCCGGCACCGCGATGCCGGGAAGACCGGCCATGTTCACCGTCACGGTGAAGACGTCGTTGAGGTACATCTCGACCGGGTCGGCCGAGGCCTTCTCGCCGATGCCGAAGGCGGCGGACGGCGTCGCCGGCGTCAGGATCGCGTCGACACCGGCCGCGTATACCTCCTCGAAGTCGCGCTTGATCAGCGTGCGAATCTTCTGGGCGCGGACGTAGTAGGCGTCGTAGTAGCCGGCCGAGAGCACGTAGGTGCCGATCATGATCCGGCGCTTGACCTCGCGGCCGAACCCCGCCGCGCGGGTGTTCTCGTACATCGCGGCGATGTCCTTGCCGGGCACCCGCAGGCCGTAGCGCACGCCGTCGTAGCGGGCGAGGTTCGAGGAGGCCTCGGCCGGCGCGACGATGTAGTAGGCCGGCAACGCCAGCTTGGTGTGGGGCAGCGAGATCTCGCGGATCGTCGCGCCGGCATCCTTCAGCCAGGCGGCGCCGTCGTCCCAGAGCTTCTGGATCTCGCTGGGCATGCCCTCGACCCGATACTCCTTCGGGATGCCGATGGTCAGGCCCTTTACCCCGCGCGAGACCGCGGCCTCGAAATCCGGCACCGGGAGGTCGACGCAGGTGGTGTCGCGCGCGTCGGGGCCGGCCATCGAGCCGAGCAGGATCGCGCAGTCGCGCACCGTGCGGGCGATCGGGCCGGCCTGGTCGAGAGAGGAGGCGAAGGCCACCGTGCCCCAGCGCGAGACGCGGCCGTAGGTCGGCTTGATGCCGACGGTGCCGGTGAAGGCGGCCGGCTGCCGGATCGAGCCGCCGGTGTCGGTCGCGGTGGCGCCGAGGCAGAGATGCGCGGCGACCGCCGCCGCCGAGCCGCCCGACGAGCCGCCCGGGACGATCTTGGCGTCGGAGAGGACGCCCATTTCCTGCCGGCGCCACGGCGAGATCACGTCGCCGTAGGCGCTGGTCTCGTTCGAGGAGCCCATCGCGAACTCGTCGAGGTTGAGCTTGCCCAGCATCACCGCGCCGTCGCGCCAGAGGTTGGCCGAGACGGCGGATTCGTAGTGCGGCTCGAAGGTCTCGAGGATCCTGGAGCCTGCGGTCGTGACGACGCCCTCGGTGCAGAACAGGTCCTTGATGCCGAGCGGCAGCCCTTCGAGCGGGCCGGCCTCGCCCTTGGCGATCCTCGCGTCGGAGGCGTCCGCCATCGTCAGGGCGCGGTCGGGCGTCTCCAGCAGGTAGGCGTTGAGGACCCGCGCCTTCTCCAGCGCCGCGATGTGCGCCTGCGCGATCTCGCGGGCGGAGAAGGTCTTGGCCTTCAGGCCGTCGCGCGCCTCGGCGAGGCTGAGTTCGTTAAGGTCTGTCACGCTGTTCGTCCTCGGCCGTTCGGCCGCGATGCGGGTCGGGGGCGTTCCGTCGGGCGGGGCCGGCGGGCGCGGCAGGCGTCCTTCGCGGAAGGACCGCCTACTCGACGACTTTCGGGACCAGGAAGTAGTGGTCCTCCGTCTCGGGCGCGTTGGCGACGACGTCGACCGCGCGGCCGCCGTCGGTGACCACGTCCATGCGCTTCTTCATCGCCATCGGCGTCACCGAGGTCATCGCCTCGACGCCGGTCACGTCGACCGCGCCGAGCTGCTCGACGAAGGCGAGGATGGCGTTCAGCTCGCCCTGCAGCGGCGCGACCTCGTCTTCGGCGACCGCGATGCGGGCCAGATGCGCGATGCGCCGGACTGTCTTCTCGTCGACCGACATGCTGCCTGTTCGTCTCGGCTGTTCGTCCCGAAGGACCCGGCGCGCCGCGGCGGAGATGCGCCGCGTCGGCTGGTCCCTCGACGGTCCGGGCGCTATAGCACCGGGCTTCGCGACGCCGCAACGCGCCGGGGCGTCAGGTGACGACGTGGTTCGGCGTCACCGTCGTCTCGACCACGATGCCGGCCGGGCGGATCGGGAAGCACGCGGCCAGGGTGAAGCCGAGCACCAGGACCTCGAAGGCGACGAGCAGCATCACCTTGTGCCGCCGCGGCAGCGGGCGGCGAGGAGGGGACGCGTGGGGGACGAGAGAACCGATGGCGCGCAAGATTGCCTCCGCAGCGGGCTTAACGAAACCTTAACCATCGTTATGAGGGAAGCGCTGCGTTGTCGGCCACGGCAAACTCGCGACGCGGTTAACGGTTGTGGATGGAGCGTGAGCGCGATGTGGAACACGGTGTTCGAGCGGCTTCATCCGGGCGCACGCTCGAGCGACGCCGAGATCGCGCGGGCGGAGGCCGAGCTCGGCTTCGCGCTGCCCGAATCGTATCGCAGCTTCTGCCGTGACTGCGGCGCCGGCCTCGCCAACGGCCATTTCCGGATCGCCACGCCCCTGCCCTACCCGGCGGCCGACCTGATGACGCGGGCGGAGATCATCGCCGACAGCATCAACGCGGCGATCGCGGCGCTCTCGGCCACCGACGCGCCGCACCGGTTCGCGATCGAGGACGGCGACCTGTCGCGGCTCGCACGCGCCTGCTTCTTCGGCGAGGGCGAGGACGGCAGCTTCCTGTTCTGGGACGTCGCCGGCGCGGGCGAGTACCCGATCTGGGTGATGGCCGCGGATCTCGAAACAGTCCGCTTCGGCGGCGACAGCCTCGACGCGTTCTTCCGGCGCACGCAGGGCCTGACGATCCTCGACGTGCTCGTCGACGGCACCCCGCCGCTGGCCTCGACCTTCGAGGGCATCGAGGCGGCGGTGCTGGCGCGGGCCGGCGAGGCGAGCCCGCCCGGCGAGCCGGCATAGGGCGCGAGCGGAACGGGATACGATGGACACGGACACCTTACGCGCCTTCGCCGAGGCCTCGCGCGGCGGGCCCCGGCTGATCGGCATCGATCTCGGCACCAAGACGATCGGGCTCGCCCTGTCGGATCTCGGCCGCCAGATCGCGTCGCCCTTGGAGACGATCAAGCGGGTGAAGTTCACGCCCGACGTCGCGCGGCTGCGCTTCCTCTGCGAGCAGCACGCGGTCGGCGGGCTGGTGATCGGGCTGCCGCTCAACATGGACGGCAGCGAGGGCGTGCGGGTGCAATCGACGCGCTCGTTCGTGCGCAACCTCAAGCCGCTCCTCGACCTGCCGGTCCTGTTCTACGACGAGCGCCTTTCGACCGCCGTCGTCACGCGTGCGCTGATCGCGGCCGACACCTCGCGGGCCAAGCGCGGCGCGCTCGTCGACAAGCTCGCCGCCGCCTACATCCTGCAGGGCTGCCTCGACCGGATGCGGGGGCTGGTCGAGTCCGAGGACGACGACCCGTTCTGAGCGCTTGCGCGCGTCTCGCCGGCCGCGGCTCAGCCGATCAGCGACACCATCCCGCTGCCGTGCCGCTCGATCCGCCCGTCGAGTTCGAGCTCGAGCAGCGTGGTCTGGACGCGGCGCACGGAGAGCCCGGTGGCACGCGCAAGCTCGTCCGTGCCGACCGGCGTCGGGCTGAGCGCGGCGACGAGCGTCTCCCGGTCGCCCACCGGCTCTGCCGGTTCCGGCGCCTCGAACGGCGCAGCCGGCATCGGCGCGGCGCCGTCATCGAGGTCGATCTCGTCCCAGAAGTCCGGCTGGTCGGCGAGGTCCGGTCGCGGGAGCGCCGGCACCCGGTCGGGGTCGTCGCCGCGCTCGATCAGCGGTGCGATGGCGGCGAGGACGTGCTCGACCTCGGCGACGAGCGTCGCCCCCTGTCGGATCAGGTCGTTGGTGCCCTCCGCCCGCGGGTCGAGCGGAGAGCCCGGCACCGCGAAGACCTCGCGACCCTGCTCGAGGGCGAAGCGCGCGGTGATCAGCGAGCCCGAACGGCGTGCCGCCTCGACCACCACGGTGCCGTAGGCCAGCCCCGAAATGATGCGGTTGCGCCTCGGGAAGTCGCGCCCGCGCGGCACCCAGCCCATCGGCATCTCGGCGATCACCGCCCCGCCCGCCTCCAGGATCGCCTCGACGAGGCCGGCATGGTTGGCCGGATAGATCTTGTCGTGGCCGCCCGCGAGCACCGCGACGGTGCCGGTCGCGGCGGACGCCTTGTGCGCGCGGGCGTCGATCCCGCGGGCCAGGCCGGAGACGACGACGAGCCCCGCTTCGCCGAGACCGCGCGCCAGCCGCTCGGTGAAGGCGAGCCCGGCGGCCGGGGCGTTGCGCGAGCCGACGATCGCCACCGCCGGCCTTGAAAGCGCGTCGGCGGATCCGCGCACCGCGACGAGGGGCGGCGCGGAATTGGCCGCCTGAAGGATCTTCGGGTAGCCCGCCTCGCCCATCGCGACGATGCGGGCACCGAGGCGGCACGCTGCCGCGATTTCCGCCTCGGCCTCGGCCCGCGCCGGCGGCACGACGCGCCGTCCCCGGCGCGCGGTCAGGTCCGGCAGGGCCGCGAGGGCGCCGGCCGCGCCGCCGAAGCGGTTGATCAGGCTGCGGAACGTGCGCGGCCCGACCTCTTCGGTTCGGATCAGGCGGAGCCAGTCGAGCCTTTGTGCGTCGGTGAGCTGCACGGGCCTTCCCCCGAAGGGGTCTCAGCCCTTCTGACCGATCCGTCCCTCGGTGCCGTCGACCAGCCGGCGGATGTTGGGCGCGTGCTTCCACCATAGCAGCAGGCCGAGGACGAGGAAGAGGCCCGCGCGCGCCGGATCGTTCAAGGCCCACAGAATGATAGGGGTCGCGGCCGAGGCTGCGAGCGCCGCGAGCGACGAGTAGCGCAGGGCGAAGGCGAGGCCGAGCCAGATCGCCGCGAAGGCGAGCAGCGCCGGCGGGCTCAGGGCGAGCAGCACCCCGAGGAAGGTCGCGACGCCCTTGCCGCCCCTGAACCCGAGCCAGACCGGGAAGAGATGCCCGAGGAAGGCGCCGAGCCCGGCCGCGAGCGCCGGCCACGCGCCGGTCCCTTCGCCGGTCCCTTCGCCGAACCGCTGCGCGATCAGCACCGCCGCGGTGCCTTTCAGGGCGTCGCCGAGCAGCGTCGCGGCGGCGAGCCCCTTGCGGCCGGTGCGCAGCACGTTGGTCGCGCCGATGTTGCCCGACCCGATCGCCCGCACGTCGCCGAGGCCGGCAAGCCGCGTGAAGACGAGCCCGAACGGGATCGAGCCGAGGGCGTAGCCGAGCGCCAGGCAGCCGAGGACGACCGGCCAGGCCATGTCCGACAGCGCGCTCATGCGGCCCCCGCGAGGTCGGCCGAGCGGTGGACGATCCGGCCGCCGACGAGCGTCAGCACCGCGGCGCCCTGCATCCGCGCCTCGTCGAACGGCGAGTTCTTCGAGCGCGACTTCAGGGTCCGCTTGTCGAGCACGTAGGGCACGTCCGGATCGATCAGCACGAGGTCGGCCGGGGCGCCGACCGCGAGCCGACCGGATTCGCGCCCGAGGATGCGCCCCGGATTCGCCGACAGCGCCGCGAGCAGGCGCGCGAGCGTGACGTCGCCGGCGCGCACGAGGCGGAGCGCGGCGCCGAGCAGGGTCTCGATCCCGAGCGCGCCGTCGGCGGCCTCGGCGAAGGGCAGGCGCTTGGTCTCGACGTCCTGCGGGTTGTGATCGGAGACGACGACGTCGATCACGCCCTCGTTCAGCGCCGCCGCCAGCGCCTGCCGGTCGGCCTCGCCGCGCAAGGGCGGCGAAAGCTTGCAGAAGGTGCGGTAGTGCCCGATGTCGCCCTCGTTCAGGACGAGGTTGTTGATCGAGGCGCCGCAGGTCACCGGCAATCCGTCGTGCTTGGCCCGGCGCACGATCTCGACCGAGTCGGCGCAGGAGATCATCGCCGCGTGGTAGCGCGCGCCGGTGAGGCGGACGAGGCGGAGGTCGCGCTCCAGCATCATCGTCTCGGCCTCGCGCGGAATGCCCATCAGCCCGAGCCGCGAGGCCAGCTCGCCCTCGTTCATCACGCCTTCGCCGACGAGGTCGGGCTCCTCGACGTGCTGCATCAGCAGCGCGTTGAAGTCGCGGGCGTAGGTCATCGCCCGCCGCATCACCTGCGCGTGCGTCACGGCGCGGAGCCCGTCGGTGAAGGCGACGGCGCCGGCCTCCTGGAGCAGGCCGAACTCGGTCATCTCGTGGCCGGCAAGCCCCTTGGTGATCGCCGCCGCCGGCAGGACGTTGACGCAGGCCGTGTCGCGGGCGCGGCGCAGCACGAAGTCGACGATCGCCGGCCCGTCGATCACCGGGTTGGTGTCCGGCATGCAGACCAGCGTCGTGACCCCGCCGGCCGCCGCCGCGGCGCTGGCGCTCGCCAGGGTCTCGCGGTGCTCGGCGCCGGGCTCGCCGACGAAGGCGCGCATGTCGATCAGGCCCGGCGCCAGCACGTGGCCGGCGCAGTCGATCGTCCGCGCGCCCTCCGGCAGGCCGGGCGCCGCGCCCCAGGCGATGTCGGCGATGCGGCCGTCGCGGATCAGGACATGGCCCGGCCCTTCGCGGCCGTCGGCCGGGTCGAGGAGGGTGGCGTTGGTCAGGATCTGAGCTTGTTCGGTCATGGCCATCACGCGTTCGGCAGATGCGAGGCCAGCGCTTCCATCACCGCCATGCGCACGGCGACGCCCATCTCGACCTGCTCGCGAATCAGCGACTGCGCCCCGTCGGCGATGTCGGAGGCGATCTCGACGCCGCGGTTCATCGGGCCGGGATGCATCACCAGGGCGTCGGGAGCGGCGAGCGCGAGCTTGTCGGCGTCGAGGCCGAAATAGCGGAAATACTCCTTCACCGAGGGCACGAAAGAACCGTTCATGCGCTCGCGCTGCAGGCGCAGCATCATCACGATGTCGCAGCCGTCGAGGCCCTTGCGCATGTCGGTGAAGACCTCGACGCCGAAGCGCTCGATGCCGGCGGGCAGGAGCGACGACGGGGCGATCACGCGGACGCGCGCACCCATCGCCTGCAGCAGGATCAGGTTCGAGCGCGCGACGCGGCTGTGCAGCACGTCGCCGCAGATCGCGACGCGAAGCCCCTCGATCCGCCCCTTGTTGCGGCGGATGGTCAGCGCGTCGAGCAGCGCCTGCGTCGGGTGCTCGTGGGCGCCGTCGCCGGCATTGACCACCGAGCAGTCGACCTTCCGCGCGAGCAGGTGCACGGCGCCGGCCGAATGGTGGCGCACCACGATGATGTCGGGCCGCATGGCGTTCAGCGTCGCCGCGGTGTCGATCAGCGTCTCGCCCTTCTTCACCGAGGACGAGGCCACCGACATGTTCATCACGTCGGCGCCGAGGCGCTTGCCGGCGAGCTCGAACGAGGATTGCGTGCGGGTCGAGGGCTCGAAGAACAGGTTGATCTGAGTGCGGCCGCGCAGCGTCGCGCGCTTCTTCTCGACCTGACGGGAGATCGCCACCGCCGCGTCCGCCCGGTCGAGCAGCCCTTCGATGTCGGGGCGCGACAGGCCCTCTATCCCGAGGAGATGCCGGTGGGGATAGTTCGGGTGCGTCGGCTGGCTCATCGCCTCGCGTGATAGGTCGCGCCCGGTGCGACGGCAAGCGCGCGGCGCGAGACCGGGCTGGCAACTTTCGGCGGCGGCGATACGTAACCAGCCGAGACGAGGCGGCGAAGTGGTCGCCACTCGGACAATCAGGTGACACTCCCTTGGCAGCTTCCCCGGCGATCCCCTCCGGCACCGCGACGCCCCGCCGCGAGGCGATCTACCGGCATCCGCTGGCGATCCGCGTCGCGCACTGGCTCAACGCCGCCTCCCTGCTGATCCTGCTGATGAGCGGGCTGCAGATCTTCAACGCGCATCCGGCCCTGTACTGGGGCGCGAAGTCGACCTTCGACACCCCGGCGCTGGCGATCACCAGCGACACCGACGCCAACGGCAACGCCCGCGGCATCGTGACGATCGGCGGCCGCACCTTCGACACCACCGGCGTGCTCGGGCTCTCGAAGGACCAGGGCCAGATGGCCGACCGGGCCTTCCCGGTGTGGAGCACGATCCCCTCGGGGCAGGATCTCGCCACCGCGCGGCGCTGGCACTTCCTGTTCGCCTGGGCGCTGGTGATCAACGGGGCGATCTACCTGCTCTACGGGCTGGTGTCGGGGCAGCTTCGCCGGCGGGTGATCCCGGACGGCGACCAGATCCGCGACTTCGGCGGCTCGGTGCGCGAGCATCTCACCCTCCACTTCCCCAAGGGCGAGGAGGCCAAGCGCTACAACGTGCTGCAGAAGCTGACCTACCTCGCCGTGATCGCCGGCCTTCTGCCGGTGATGGTGCTGGCCGGCCTCGCGATGTCGCCGGGCATGGACGCCGCCTGGCCCTGGCTGGTTGACGTGTTCGGCGGCCGGCAGTCGGCGCGCACGATCCACTTCATCGTGGCCAACCTCCTGGTGCTGTTCGTGATCGTGCACGTGGTGCTGGTGCTGGTGTCGGGCTTCTGGAACAACATGCGCGGCATGGTCACCGGCTGGTTCGCGATCGAGAAGGACGGAGCGACCCCGCGATGAGCAACCTCGACCGCCGCCGCTTCCTCACCACCGTCGCCGCGCTCGGCGGCACCGCGATGCTCGCCGGCTGCGACCGCTTCGCCGGGTCCGCCTACGGCCCGCGGACGCTGAAGGCCGGCGAGGACGCCAACCTGTTCGTGCAGCGCTTGCTGCTCTCGAACGCCTCCCTGGCGAAGGAATTTCCGGATTCCGAGATCTCGGCGGTGTTCAAGCCGAACGGCACGATCGACCCGCCGGACAAGGCCTACAAGGCGCTTGCGGCCTCGAACTTCTCGACCTTCAAGCTCGAGGTCGGGGGCCTCGTCGAGCATCCGCAGAGCTTCGGCCTCGCCGATCTCCGCGCGCTGCCGTCGCGGACGCAGACGACCCGGCACGATTGCGTCGAGGGCTGGAGCTGCATCGGAAAATGGTCCGGCGTGCCGTTGGCCGAGGTGCTGAACCGCGCCGGGCTGAAGCCGCAGGCGCGCTACGTCGTGTTCCACTGCGCCGACACGCTCGAATATGCCGGCGGCGGCCTCGAAGCCGGCAAGGACGGCGCGTTCCTGCAGCCGGAGAACCCGAGCGCGGTGCGCTACGTCCAGGTGGCGGCCGCGGGCAACGATGCCGACGCCTGGGGCGGTGCCCCGGCCGAGGAGCCCGAGGAGACGCGCACGCCGATCCGCTACTACGAGAGCATCGACCTCGCCGACGCCTTCCACCCGCAGACGATCCTCGCCTACGACCTCAACGGAAAGCCGCTCCCGGTCTCGAACGGCGCGCCCCTGCGCCTGCGGCTCGAGCGGCAGCTCGGCTACAAGCAGGCCAAGTACGTGATGCGGATCGAGGTGGTCGAATCGCTGGCCAGGATCGGCGACGGCCAGGGCGGCTACTGGGAGGACCGCGGCTACGAATGGTACGCCGGCATCTGAGACCGGCCCCCTCCCCCCGCAGAGGGGGGGAGAATGCCCACCCGTACGCGCCTCCCGGCAGGCGCCCCGAACAGCCCCCCATTTGACAACCCGCGGGGCATGAACCACTTCATGCCCCGCGCAGGTCCGGCCCGGCCGCGGCGCGAAACCCAACAATTGGTGCGTTCCTGCTGCTGCTCGGGCTTTGACGAGAGGCTGTTTCGTCCATGAAAGTCGTCGTCGTCGAGTCGCCAGCCAAAGCCAAGACCATCAACAAGTATCTTGGCCGCGACTATGAAGTCATCGCCTCGTTCGGGCACATCCGCGACCTTCCGGCCAAGGACGGGTCGGTCGATCCCGAAGCCGATTTCAACATGATCTGGGAGCTCGACGCCCGCGGCTCGAAGCAGGTGTCCGAGATCGCCCGCGCCGTGAAGGGCGCGGACAAGCTGATCCTGGCAACCGACCCGGATCGCGAGGGCGAGGCGATCTCCTGGCACGTGCTGGAAGCGCTGACCGCCCGCAAGGTGCTGAAGGGCATCCCGGTCGAGCGCGTCACCTTCAACGCGATCACCAAGGCGTCGGTCGAGACGGCGATGCGGCAGCCGCGCCAGATCGATCAGGCGCTGGTCGACGCCTACCTGGCGCGCCGGGCGCTCGACTACCTCGTCGGCTTCAACCTGTCGCCGGTGCTGTGGCGCAAGCTCCCCGGCGCCCGCTCGGCCGGCCGCGTGCAGTCGGTAGCCTTGCGGCTCGTCTGCGAGCGCGAGGTCGAGATCGAGCGCTTCAAGCCGCGCGAGTACTGGTCGCTGGTCGCGACCCTCTCGACCGCCGACGGCGGCGTGTTCGAGGCTCGCCTCGTCGGGGCCGACGGCAAGCGCATCCAGCGCCTCGACGTCGGCAATGGCGAGGATGCGGCCGCGTTCAAGCGCGACCTCGAGCTCGCGACGTTCCAGGTGGCCTCGGTCGAGGCGAAGCCCGCCAAGCGCCATCCGCAGCCGCCCTTCACGACGTCGACGCTGCAGCAGGAGGCGTCGCGAAAGCTCGGGATGGCGCCGGCGCAGACCATGCGCGTCGCCCAGAAGCTCTACGAGGGCGTTGACATCGGCGGCGAGACGGTGGGCCTGATCACCTACATGCGGACCGACGGCGTCGACATGGCGCCCGAGGCCATCGCCGACGCGCGCCGGGTCATCGGCCGCGAGTTCGGCGACAAGTACGTCCCGGGCGTGCCGCGCCGCTACAGCGCCAAGGCCAAGAACGCGCAGGAGGCCCACGAGGCCGTGCGCCCGACCGACATGGGCCGGCTGCCGAAGCAGGTCGCGCGGATGCTTGATCCTGAGCAGGCCAAGCTCTACGACCTGATCTGGACGCGGACCGTCGCCAGCCAGATGGAGTCGGCCGAGCTGGAGCGCACCACGGTCGACGTGACCGCCAGCGTCGGCCCGCGCCGGATCGACCTGCGCGCCACCGGTCAGGTCGTGAAGTTCGACGGCTTCCTCACCCTCTACCAGGAGGGCAAGGACGACGAGGAGGACGAGGACGGCAAGCGCCTGCCGCCGATGAAGGCCGGCGAGGCGCTGAAGCGCGAGCGCATCGCCTCGACCCAGCACTTCACCGAGCCGCCGCCGCGCTTCTCCGAGGCCAGCCTCGTCAAGCGCATGGAGGAGCTCGGCATCGGCCGGCCCTCGACCTACGCCGCGGTGCTCCAGACCCTGCGCGACCGCGAATACGTCAAGATCGAGAAGAAGCGCCTGCAGCCCGAGGACAAGGGCCGGCTCGTGACCGGCTTCCTCGAGAGCTTCTTCAAGCGCTACGTCGAGTACGACTTCACCGCCGACCTCGAAGGCCAGCTCGACCGGGTCTCGAACGCCGAGATCGACTGGCGCGACGTGCTGCGCGACTTCTGGCGCGACTTCTCCGCCGCCGTCGGCGGCACCAAGGAGCTGCGCGTTACCGAGGTGCTGGAGGCGCTGAACACGCTTCTCGGCGACCACATCTTCCCCGAGAAGGCCGACGGCTCGAACCCGCGCACCTGCCCGACCTGCGGCTCGGGCCAGCTCTCGCTGAAGCTCGGCAAGTTCGGCTCCTTCGTCGGTTGCTCGAACTACCCGGAATGCAAGTTCACCCGGCAGCTTTCGGCCGCGGGCATCGAGGGCGAGGGCGACGGCTCATCGCCGGACGGCAGCCCGCCCGGCACGCGGGTGCTCGGCAACGATCCGGTGAGCGGATTGCCGGTGACGATCCGCGACGGCCGGTTCGGCCCGTTCGTCCAGCTCGGCGAGGCCTCGACCGAGAAGGACGCGGCCAAGCCCAAGCGCTCGTCGCTGCCGAAGGGCGTGACGCCGTCGATGGTCGACCTGGAGAAGGCGCTGCGGCTGCTGTCGCTGCCGCGCGAGGTCGCCCGGCACCCGGAGACCGGCGAACCGATCCTGGCCAATCTCGGCCGGTTCGGGCCCTACGTCCAGCACGGCAAGACCTACGCGAACCTGGGCAAGGACGACGACGTGCTCGAGGTCGGCGCCAACCGGGCGATCGACCTGATCGTCGCCAAGGAACAGGGCCGCGGCCGCGGCCGCCCGTCCTCGGATCCTGGCCGACCGATCGGCAAGGACGAGGCGACGGGTCGCGAGCTGGTGGTCAAGGCCGGCAAGTACGGCGCCTACGTCACCGATGGCGAGGTCAACGCGACCCTGCCGAAATCGATGGCCGCCGAGGCGCTGACGCTCGCCGAGGGCATCGACCTCGTCAACGCCAAGCGCGCGGCCGGCGGGGGCAAGCCGAGCCGCGGCCGCAAGGCCGCGCCGGCGCGGGGTGCGAAGGCCACGGCGCGCAAGCCGGCGAAGGCGGCCAAGGACGGCGAGGTCGGGACGGTGAAGACCGCTTCCAAAACCTCTGCCAAACCCGCCGCGAAGAAGCGCGCCACGCCGAAGGCCGCTGCGGGCAAGGCCGCTGCGAAGCCGGCTTCGAGCAAGAAGGCCAGCGGCTGAACCGCCGGCGGCGCGGCTTGCCGGCGGTCCGCGCCAGGCGCGTCGCAGGTCTCAGACGAGGTAGCTGATCGTCGCGGCGAAGGCCGTCGCGAAGGTCGCCAGGGCGATCGTCGTCGGATTGACGAAGGCCGCGCGAGAGACGGGCGCCGCGTCCTGCTCGCATCCGAAGGCTTGCCCGGCGGCGCGCTCGAGGCGCGCGAGGATCAGGGTTCGAGCTTCGATCGAAGCACTCGTCATCGGCGGCGTCCCAGCCCTCGTTACGGCAAAGATCTTGTGATATATTTCAGGATCATGCCGCCGGTTCCGCGCGAAATTGCAGCGTGAGGCGATCTTAACCGGATCTGCGCATCACCCCGATGACGGTTGCATCGCAGCGTTTGGAGGGTTCGCGCTGCACATGCGAAGCTGCATAGCGGATTCGGCCTGCGATCGCCTTTGATGTTTCCGTTTTGTTCCGGTATCGTGAGCGGATGAAAGCCCATGCGAGACGTGACCCGAAGCCTGGAGCCCGTCGGTTGAGCGACGCCCCCATCGACCTGTTCGGGCCGGGCGCGAAGGCCGCTGCCCATTCTTCGCCCGCCCATTCTTCGCCGGCCAAGCCTTCGGCCACGGATCCCTCGCCCGCCGCGCCCCTGCCCTCGTCCGAGCGCCGGCGCAAGCCGACGGCGCCGATGGCGGCGCTCGAGCCGCTCGCCGGTCCGGAGGCCGGCTACACCGCATCCGACATCGAGGTGCTGGAAGGGCTGGAGCCGGTGCGGCGCCGGCCCGGCATGTATATCGGCGGCACCGACGAGCGGGCGCTGCACCACCTGTTCTCGGAGGTGATCGACAATTCGATGGACGAGGCGGTGGCGGGCCACGCCAGCTTCATCGAGGTCGAGCTGGAGGAGACCGGCGCGCTCGTCGTCACCGACAACGGCCGCGGCATCCCGATCGACCCGCACCCGAAGTTTCCCGGCAAGTCCGCGCTCGAAGTCATTATGACGACGCTGCATGCGGGCGGGAAGTTCGACTCGAAGGTCTACGAGACCAGCGGCGGCCTGCATGGCGTCGGCATCTCGGTGGTGAACGCGCTGTCCGACCTCCTGGAGGTCGAGGTCGCGCGCAACCAGACGCTCTACCGCCAGAGTTTTTCGCGCGGTCATGCGCAGGGCGGGTTGGAAACCGTCGGGCGGGTGCAGAACCGGCGCGGCACGCGCATCCGCTTCCATCCCGACGCGCAGATCTTCGGCTCGCTGGCGTTCGACCCGCGCCGCCTGTTCAAGATGGCGCGCTCGAAGGCCTACCTGTTCGGCGGCGTCGAGATCCGGTGGCGGTGTGCGCCGGCGCTGATCGAGGGCACCGACATCCCGGCCGAGGCGGTGCACCGCTTTCCCGGAGGCCTGCGCGACTACCTCGCCCGCGACATCGAGGGCAAGGAGCTCGTCACCGACGCGATCTTCTCCGGCAAGATCACAAAGCCCGGCTCGCACGGCTCGCTCGAATGGGCCGTGGCCTGGATGGTCCACGACGACGGCATCTCCGCCTCGTACTGCAACACCATCCCGACGCCCGAGGGCGGCACCCACGAATCCGGCCTGCGCGTCGCGCTGCTGCGGGCGCTGCGCGAGCACGCCGAGCGGGTGAACCAGGCCAAGCGCATGACGGCGGTGACCACCGACGACGTGATGGCGACCTGCGCCTCCATGCTGTCGGTCTTCATCCGCGAGCCGGAGTTCCAGGGCCAGACCAAGGACAAGCTCGCCACCGTCGAGGCGTCGCGCATCGTCGAGACCGCGATCCGCGACGCCTTTGACCATTGGCTCGCCGCGTCGCCGGCCCAGGCCAACAAGGTGCTCGACTGGGTGATCGACCGGGCCGAGGAGCGCCTGCGCCGACGCCAGGAGAAGGAGGTCGCGCGCAAGACCGCGACGCGCAAGCTGCGGCTCCCCGGCAAGCTCGCCGATTGCTCGGCCGCCGGCACCGCGGGCTCGGAGATCTTCATCGTCGAGGGCGACTCGGCCGGCGGCTCGGCCAAGCAGGCGCGCGACCGGGCCACGCAGGCGATCCTGCCGCTGCGCGGCAAGATCCTGAACGTCGCTTCGGCCAGCCGCGACAAGCTCGGTGCGAACCAGCTCATCGGCGACCTGACCCTGGCGCTCGGCTGCGGCACGGGCGGTCAGTACCGCGACGAGGAGCTGCGCTACGACAAGGTGATCATCATGACGGACGCCGACGTCGACGGCGCCCACATCGCCTCGCTGCTGATCACCTTCTTCTACCGGCAGATGCCGAAGCTCATCGACAAGGGCCACCTCTACCTCGCGATGCCGCCGCTCTACCGGCTGCAGCAGGGCACCAAGACGGCCTACGCCCGCGACGACTCGCATAAGGAGCAGCTGATCAAGACGGTGTTCAAGAACGGCAAGGTCGAGATCAGCCGCTTCAAGGGGCTGGGCGAGATGATGCCGGCGCAGCTGAAGGAGACGACGATGGACCCGAAGAAGCGCATCCTGATGCGCGTCGCCGTCCTCGATGAGGCGCGCGAATCGACCGGCGACGCGGTCGAGCGCCTGATGGGCAACAAGCCGGAAGCCCGCTTCACCTTCATCTCCGAGCGAGCCGCCTTCGCCGAGAAGACCGACCTCGACATCTGAGCGGCCCGGCACGGCGGTCCGATCTGAGCCCGGCCGCGAGGCCGGGCTTTTTCATGCCCGCGATCCGACGACGAAAAAAGCCCGGCCTTTCGGCCGGGCTTCTCGGGTCGGGTCGAACCGCGGCTCTGGGCGAGCCGCGGCGGATCCAGCAGGTCCTAGTACGAGCCGAACTTGTAGTTCAGGCCGGCGCGCACGACGGCGAACTCGGT
>NZ_JAKSYA010000184.1:0-1197 GCF_022829485.1 Methylobacterium sp. J-059 | reverse complement strand
CGACTACGCGTTGATGGCGGCGACGACGCCGGCGCCGACGGTTCGGCCGCCCTCGCGGATGGCGAAGCGCAGCTTCTCCTCCATGGCCACCGGCACGATCAGCGTGACGTCCATGGTCACGTTGTCGCCCGGCATCACCATCTCGGTGCCCTCGGGCAGCACGCACACGCCGGTCACGTCGGTGGTGCGGAAGTAGAACTGCGGCCGGTAGTTGGTGAAGAACGGCGTGTGGCGCCCGCCCTCTTCCTTGGTCAGGATGTAGGCCTCGGCCTTGAACTTGGTGTGGGGCTTGACCGAGCCCGGCTTGCACACGACCTGGCCGCGCTCGACGTCCTCGCGCTTGGTGCCGCGCAGCAGCACGCCGACGTTGTCGCCCGCCTGGCCCTGGTCGAGCAGCTTGCGGAACATCTCGACGCCCGTGACCGTCGTGGTCTGGGTGTCGCGGATGCCGACGATCTCCACCGTCTCGCCGACCTTGACGATGCCGCGCTCGACCCGGCCCGTCACCACCGTGCCGCGGCCCGAGATCGAGAACACGTCCTCGATCGGCATCAGGAACGGCATGTCGATCGGACGCTCCGGCTGCGGGATGTAGTCGTCCACCGTCTTCATCAGCGCCAGCACCGCGTCGTGCCCGACCGCCTTGTCGCCGTTGTCGAGCGCGACCTTGGCCGAGCCCTTGGTGATCGGGATGTCGTCGCCGGGGAAGTCGTACTTCGACAGAAGCTCGCGCACCTCCATCTCGACGAGCTCGAGCAGCTCGGCGTCGTCGACGAGGTCGACCTTGTTGAGGAACACCACCAGCGCCGGAACGCCGACCTGGCGCGCCAGCAGGATGTGCTCGCGGGTCTGCGGCATCGGGCCGTCGGCCGCCGACACCACCAGGATCGCGCCGTCCATCTGCGCCGCGCCCGTGATCATGTTCTTCACGTAGTCGGCGTGACCCGGGCAGTCGACGTGCGCGTAGTGCCGGTTCGTCGTCTCGTACTCCACGTGCGCCGTCGAGATCGTGATCCCGCGCGCCTTCTCCTCCGGAGCCTTGTCGATCTGGTCGTAGGCCGTGAACGTCGCCCCGCCGGACTCCGCCAAGACCTTCGTGATCGCCGCCGTCAGCGACGTCTTGCCGTGGTCAACGTGACCGATCGTGCCGATGTTGCAGTGCGGCTTCGTGCGGGCAAACTTCTCTTTGGCCATGGT